>CAYFUW010000012.1:0-32730 GCA_964346495.1 uncultured Dysgonomonadaceae bacterium | reverse complement strand
ACATTAGTGTGTTTTTTAGGATAAAAAATCATTACTTTTGACTATTACACCAAAAGAAATATATACTTTTGCATCAAAAGGTACAAATATGAGAAATATACTATATATCATTATATTAGCAGTAGCTTTATGTGCATGTAACAATTCCACACAAAAAGATGGGATCTTGGATACGGCAGAATTAATGGCCGTTAAGCATCCCGATTCAGCCCAAACGATACTGGAAACATTATATCCATATTCAAAATTGACCCAGCAACAAAGAGCACGATGCGGAATATTGCTTGCTACGGCAAAACTTCAACAAAGCAAAGCCTTTGCCTCTGATAGCCTATTGGACAACAGTGTATCATATTTCAAGCAAAATTGTGACAGCATAGAGCTATTCAAAGCCTATCAGTTCAAAGCCTATCAGTCTATGTGGCGTGGACAACAGGATTCAATGTTTTATTATTTGCAGCAGTCAATCAACATGATAGGTGAGAGAAATAAAACCCAGCTATATTCTTTGAATATGAAACTGGCAGATATTTATTGTGAACCATCTGCTGATAAAGATTACAATAAAGCAATAGTATATGCAAGGAAAGCATTAACTTATGCGGAGACAGAACAACAAAAGGCCTATGCTCTGCATCAAATTGGAGCCTGCTATGGCTTCATCAATGAAAATGACTCCGCATTGGTTTATATCTCCCGTGCCATTGATTTTTCACAACAAAATAAAGGAGAATCTAATTATACAACTTATGTACTGAATTATGCAAATACACCAGGCGTAAATTACGAAAAAGCTAAAAGCTATTTAACGGAATTACCTGAAAATAGTTTGGGCAGGTTGATTACTTTAGGTTTTCTCAATCTAAACAATAGGCATACAGGCATTGCAAAATATTTTTTTGACAAAGCTGATTCGTTATATAGTAGCGCCCCTGACAAGTATTCAATCAATACATACAACAACCTCAGAATACTCAATGCGTGTGTAAAATACACCTTGGGTGAAGAAGTTTCTGCAAGTGAAGGAATTTCAAGGAACGATTCAATTTCACAAGTCATTTCAAGAAAAGAAGCTCTGAATAGTGAGATTTCAAGCAACAACTTACTATTGCAGAAACACATTCATAAATCTCAACTAAGAACCCAAAGAAAGATTGTTATCATATTATCAATCGTATTCTTTGGTATAATATTGTTCTTTCTATACGACAGAAATAACAAGAAACGATATATCAAAATAAGAAAAGAACTGGATCAGATTCGTGTCAATCAGATAGAATTACAATCTATCGATTCTGAAAATGACCAAAATTCTGAATTGACTAAGATTTGGAAGAAAAGAGCTGATATTTGCAGAGACAATTTCATTCGGAATGGATGGATGAAGAAACTTCAAATATTGGAAGGGAATGACAAGCATTCCAATGGTTCTTTTCTTCCGCCTGCAGAAAGGGACAAACTCAGGAAACAGTTATTCGAAGAATTCACAGACATGATAATCGATATAAAAGCGGCAGGCAATGGAGTCAATCTGGATGATCTGACACTATGTCTCTTTTGTCTTCTGAAAATAAATAATACAACGATTTCCAAGTGCATGGGAGCTTCGGAAAACGCTATCAGAACCCGAAAAAGCAGACTTAAAGAAAAGCTTGACCAACAGATGTATCAATTTATATTCGGCAGATAACAAGTTGATATACATCATAATATACAAACATTGAAACAAAAGTGAAACACTGAAACGCACATTGCAACAAATCTGCAATGCATGGTTCTAAAGCCCCTATAACTAAAATCATACTTTTGCATTGAGTAAAAAAATGCAAGCAAGTATGAAAAGAAATCTCTTATTCATTTTCGTTTTAATGATTGTGCCATTTACCGTCAAGGCGCAAATCAAAGGTGTGGTATGTGACGAGAATCAAAATCCCGTAGAGTTTGCAAATGTTATTTTGATGGGTACTGATTCCGTATATATCGCTGGAACAATAACAGACGTAAGCGGTAAATTTGATTTTTTAACCGATTATTCAAAAGCAAAGCTTCTACAAATATCCGCTCTCGGATACAAGACAATCATAAAAACACTGAATGAGAAAAATGATATTGGAACACTTGTGCTTGTTTCAGACAATATCCTGCTGGACGAAGTTACAGTAACGGCACAACGACCTCCTCAACATTTGACTAAAGGTGGCATAATCACAACTGTAAATGGGTCTGTTTTGAGCCTGCTCGGGAATGCAATGGATGTGATTGGACAACTTCCGGGCGTTATGCGTGAAGATGACAAATTTACTGTTTTTGGCAAAGGGACACCAATAATATATGTTAATGGGAGAAAACTGACGGACAACAACGAATTATATAGAATGTCGTCAAAAGATATTGCAAGTGTGGAAGTAATCAGTAATCCCGGTGCAAAATATGGTGCAGAAGTAAGATCGGTGTTATTAGTTCGCACTATCAAGAAACAAGGAGACGGATTAAGCGGTTCAATACAAGGTGTAGTCCGGGCTGCTCACTCCTGGTCTAATTCAGACAACCTTTCTCTCAATTTCAGGAAGAACAATCTTGACATATTCGGAGCCTTTGCTTTTGACCATTCAAGACGATATCAGCAGCAGAAAAATGTCACCATGATAAATACTGGAAATAATCTGTATGATCTGAATTCTGACATTATCATATTGCCTGTCAGCACAACTTTTAATGCCAATTTAGGTCTCAACTGGCAAATTAACCCTAAGAATGTATTGGGAGCAAAATATGAATTTCGAGGTACACCTTACAATCATTCAAATTGGACCACAAATGAAACAATCGAATTAAATGGTACCCTTGATGATAAAATAGATTATTATACATACTGGAAAAGAAAGAATATGCCGACAAACATATTGAACATGTATTATATAGGCAAATATGGTGATTGGACTCTTACTGTAAATAACGACTATTATTCAAGCCGTAATAAAGCTGAACAGGAAATAGATGAAATCAGTTTATCGGAAGGAGAATCGACAATAAGCAGCCTGAATCACATCAACAGTTCAATGTTTGCCTCCAAATCCGTCCTGGAATACAGCTTTGGCAAAAATACATTTGAGGCCGGTTATGAGTACACTTATACAAACAGAACTGACCGATATGATAACTATAATGATTTTTTGCCGGATGCAGATGACAATATCAAGGAACATAATATTGCTGGTTTCATAAGTGCCACTTTCCCCTTAGGAATCTATGAACTTTCAGGGGGATTAAGATATGAGCATACTATATCCGATTACTATGAGAATGGGCTCTTGATATCAGAGCAAAGCCGAAAATATGACCGTCTGTTTCCCAATATAGACTTTACGTTTCCTATTAAAAAAGCTAAGTTTACTCTATCATATACAGCCAAGACAAAGCGTCCGCTGTATAGTCAATTAAGCAGCAATATACAATATGATGACCGTTTTACCTATGAGACAGGGAATCCTCTATTGAAACCGGAAATGAATCACGATGTTTCATTAGCCGGTATTTACAAATGGGTTTTCTTTTCAGCAAGTTATCAATATGTAAAAGATGCTATAGTCGGTATTGTTGAAGCATATAAAGAAGGAGAACCTATAAATCTGATGACTTATATGAATTATGATCATATCTCAAAATATACAGCGATGGTATCTCTATCCCCTAAAATCTCAATTTGGTCACCTCGTCTCCAATTTAATCTGATGGGACAAGACCTTAAAATACCATTTATGGGGACAGAACTGCGAATGAACAATCCATTGTTGTTTATCAATTTCTATAACAGCATATCTGTAGGAAAAGGTTTCACTATTACAGGTGATATGTTATATCATACATCGGGAGATATGGATGTGGTTACACTAAAACCGTCTTGGCAAATGAATTTGGGTGTAACCAAAACGATTGGGAACTGGTTCTTCCAGCTTAGTGCAACAGATATATTCAAAACAGCCCGTAATTCAATGATAACCTATGGAACTCAAATGAAACTTGACAAATGGAACTATAGTGATTCACAGGCTGTTCGGCTCACCATACGTTATGCATTTAACTCTACGATGAGCAAATATAAAGGAAGGGGTGCCGGTCAAAGTGAAAAGAATCGTTTATAAGATTCAGATTTAGAGAATTACTTTACTAAAAAGGGAGAACCTGACGGAAATACGCCGAAAGATTCTCCTTTTTTTTCTCCGCTCGATGCTCGTAACTAATTTACCTTTGTAGCACTTGAAAGAAATTTTGAATAAAAATGTTACCTTTGTTATTGATGTTATCAGCTTAAACAATGAGTTAAAACAGAAGTGGAATATCGGAAACGAATTGCAAGGAAAAGAGAAGAAACGACCCAAGTTGATGTCCTTTTTGAGTTAATAATCAATAAAAGCGTTAAATCTTCACCCTTTAGAATGTACAATTAAAGACAATGACCATATTTCGGACTTATTATCTATAAAATATTGAGTAATAATCGGTTGTAAATACAATAATTGTTCCGGTTTGCAGGAATTTGCAATCAATATTAATACACCGCTTGTAGTTGATTATTATGCTTTGAATCTGATTGATAAGGCAACCTGTGTATTATCTGTGCCAATCGGCTCAAAACAACTTTATCAAAATGCTCCTTATTGGAAAGAGTTTGAAAATATTGTTGAAAAAGATTTCGATACAGGTATATGCCAAGATAAATTAGACGATTATGGAATTACACGATATGAAGGCGGAATAATTGTAAGTGGACTGAAAGAGAGAGATTTGGTTAGAGTTTATAATATTAATGGGCATCTCATTAAAAACTTTGTAGCGGTTCAATCTAATGAAATTATTCCGCTAACACATAGAGGGGTTGTTCTGTTACAGATAAATAATAAAATAATAAAGACTTTGTATTAATATAGGTTGTGATTTTGTTGTTTCAATAAGACTTTTACTTGTATTTGTAAGTAAATTACATGATAATCTAAATGGTATTACAAAATATTAAGTTCGCTACATTTTTTAAGTCTGTATTAAACAGTTATAGCCAGATTTTCTTTGAAAAGAATTTGCTGTTTGCTACTGTTGTGCTGATTGTGAGCTTAGCTAACCCTGTTGTTGGATTAGGAGGATTGGCAGCAGTTGTGTTAATTAACGGTTTAGCCTATATCTTAGCTTTCCCGACACAAAAAATTAAAACCGGAATTTATGGCTTTAATGCAGCTTTTCTCGGAATGGCTTTGGCTTACAAGTTTGCTCTAAACAGCTCTTTTATAGCTTTTTTTCTGTTTGCAATAGCTCTGTTGTTTATGTTTACCGTATGGTTCGAAACAATATTTGCACAACACAAGTTGCCGATGCTTACTTTGCCTTTTGTGTTGACAATGATGGTTTTAGAGCTTGCATTTAAAACATTTACCAATATTGAAGCTATTTCGCTTTTTGACAGATTTACAGTAGTTCTAGCCCAAGAGGTTCAATTGCCTTGGTATCATTTAGTTCACTCACTTGACTACTTCCCTTTTCCGCCTATACTGGCGTATTTTTTCAAAACATTAGCTTCAGTTTTCTTTTCAGATAGTGTTTTGGTGGGTGTTATTATCGCGGTAGCAATATTAATAAATTCGAGAATACAATTCACAGTTGCTTTGTTCGGTTTTATCGGGGCTTTTCTTTCAGCCAGAATATTAGGTGCTGATATGCAGGTGCTTACTCATAACTTGGGTGGTGTAAACTATATTTTTTGGGGAATGGCTATAGGTAGTTTCTTTATTATTCCCAATCTGTACAGCTATTTGATGATGTTAGGACTTACACCTGTGCTGTTCCTGATTTACGAAAGTATCGAGCGTTTGATAAGAGGTTTCGGACTATCGTCTTATACCTTGGCATTTAGCTTATTGACCATTTTAGTTCTGTTTATTCTTAAACAACGAAGTGTTAGTAAGTTTTTTGTTTTCCCGCTTATTCAATACTACAATCCCGAAAAAACGGTGTATAAAAATGCAAATTTCTTACAACGTTTTGCCAACGATTTGCTTTTTAAAATAAAATTACCATTTTTGGGAGAGTGGACTGTTAGCCAAGGGTATAATGGTGAAATTACTCATTTGGGAGAGTGGGGTAGTGCTCTCGATTTTGTAATAACTGATGACGAAAACAAAACCTATTCGGGTTCCGGAACGAGTAAAGATGATTTCTACTGCTACAATAAGCCAGTGGTGGCTCCGGCAGATGGTTACATTTATCAAATTAGTAATATTACCAAAGACAACGACATCAATGACGTAAATACCAATAAGAATTGGGGCAATACTATTATTATCAATCATTTGAACGGGCTTTTTACGCAAATTAGTCACTTGAAAAAAGATAGTTTTAAAGTTCAAATTGGTGATTACGTAACTAAGGGAACGGTGCTTGCGTTATGTGGAAATTCAGGTCGTTCGCCCGAACCGCATCTACATTTTCAGATGCAGTTAAGTCCCGAAATTGGAGCTAAAACACATCCATATCCGGTTGGTTACTATTTTGAGAAAACAGATGGCAAGCCAATTTTGAGAATAGGCGAAGTGCCTGCCGAAAATTCTATTATCTACAATGTTGATAGCTTGGAGCTAATTCATAATAGGTTTGAATTTAAGCCGGGTAGAGTGTTAAATGTAACCTCTAATTCCGAAAAACTGACTTGGACAGTAGCAACAAACGAGTATAATCAAACTTATATTTATTGTAAAAAGTCAAAATCAACAGCATATTTCGTTAACGATGGCACGATGTTTTATTTTACCGATTTTGAAGGAAAGAAAAAATCAGCGTTGTACATGTTTTATCGTAGCTGTTTCAAACTTTTACTTGCAGGAGAGCGTAATATCGAAATTAGAGACCGCATTCCGTTGTCGAAAGAATTGCCTTTGAGTATCAGGTGGTTACAGGACTTTATGGCGCCAATAATTTTATTGAGTAGGGTGAATTTCTCTTCGCAACTAAACGCTATGGATAATCCGTTTTATCCTGAGAATGTGGAGTATCTGAATCGGGTAGAGGTTAAGTATTTCGGACAAAAACAACCATATACTGAATACAAGGTGAATGTATCTAGCTATAAAATTGAAATTAAATCAGAAAAACAAAACTTATGTATAGAATAATATATTTCTTGATATTTATCTCCTTTTTTATGACAGTGAAAGGGCAAGTAATAATAGGTTTGGATGAAAATTCTAGAACAATTTATTACGACAGTCTTACTTATGCTCAACTTCAAAAACAGGACTATAAAGCATTGATTAGTGCATCACAAAAAGCTGAACAATTGGGAGTTACTTTTCCCTATTTGAATTATCGGAAAGCCATTGCATATTACGAACTTAAAAATTACATTTTAGCGGCAAAATATTACGAAAAAGCTCTTTCTGATGTGCCTGATGACTTGTATTTAAAAGAGAGTTTGTATCTTGCTTATCTGTTTAGCGGTCAGAAAGAAAAAGCAAATTTATTTATTAAAACACTTCCTAAAGCAAGTCAAGATTTTTTAGGTTTTAAACCATCTGTTATGAATTTTGTCCGTATTTCGGGAGGATATACGTTTAGCGATAACGATGAAAAAAAATGCGAAACAACATCGCTAATCTTGACACTATTAATCAGTATCAAGATATGATGTTGGGCGGAGTAACGCTCGGATTAAACGTTTCCGACAGAGTTAAATTATATGCAGGCTACAATTTGTTCAACACAAAGTTCGAACGTTTTGCTCAAAATAGTCTGCAACATAGTGACTTGTTGTCTCAGCACCAATTAAATCTTGGAATGGAGTTTTATTTGGATAATGACTTTATGTTAGGATTTACAGGCGGATTTTATGCAATTGAGAAAAATGATAAATCTGCAACTCATATTATGAATTTGGGTAGTAACGGCAGACAGAAATGGAGAATTGGCTCGTCTCAATCAACAAACTACAATCTATCGGCTCTTGTTTTTATTAGTAAAAGATTTACATATTTAATGCCGGAAATCTCTTTTGCATATTCCGATTTTGCATTTTCCAATCAGTTTCAATCCAAATTACAACTGACTTATTATCCGTTTGGTAATTTGAGTTTTTATGGAATCACGTCGGGAGCTATTATTTTAGATAATAGCGAATATAGAGGCACGCCGACTGTTTTTTCACAAAACCTGGGTTTAAAATTGGTTGATAATATTTGGTTAGATGCTATGGTAAGTGTGGGTAATCATTTGAATTATATAACAGATCGTTCATTTGTTGTATATGATACCTATGACCCAGTTAAGTTTGTTTCAAGTTTAAGTTTGTCTTATTATTTAAAAAAGATCTCTTTTTCGGCTACATACTCTTATACGCAGAGAGAAGGTTGGAATTACACAAATTATTACATGAATTTTAATAAATACAAATACAATAATCAACTAGTTAATATAGCATTAAAATGGAATTTTTAAAGAAAAATATAGCAATAATTTCATTGCTTTTCTTGTTTGGAGTTACAGCATCGGCACAGGTTAATCCTTCCAAAGTTTTTGAAAATAGTTACGCAAAAGAAGCTTCTGGCGATTATCAAGGGGCTATTAATGAGTTGCTTAGATTGAATGGCTTTGATTATCACAAATCACTTAGATTGGGTTGGCTCTATTATTTGTCTAAAAGTTACGATGCCAGTGTGCGTTACTATCAGCAAGCTGTAAAGTTACGTCCAAAAGCTGTTGAGCCATTGCTTGGATTGTGTAATCCGCTTGAAGCCCAGGGTAAAACAGACCAACTCGAATCCACATATAAAAAGATTCTTGTTATTGACCCGATGAATTCAAAAGTAAACTACGCTTTGGGCAATATTTATTATTATCGGAAAAATTTTGTTTTGGCAGAAAAATATTATGACTTAGTAGTAGGATTATACCCTTTTGACTACTATTCTAACCTAATGGGTGGTTGGACAAAATATTTTTTAGGTAAAAAAAATGAAGCAAAGGTGTTGTTTAATAATGTGCTAATAATATCTCCGACAGATAAATCGGCACAAGAGGGGTTGGCGTTGATAAAGTAGTTGTATTATTTTAGAGCACAAAAATATTGCTCTTCCAAAACAAAAAGCCCACGAATCACTTCGTAGGCTTTTCCCTTTTTAACACAATCTTTATGAAACAAACTACATTATTGAGTTGATTGCAGAATCGTAATTCGGCTCCTGTGCAATCTCGGGAACCAATTCTGTATATACTACTTCTCCTTCGGGATTCACAACTACAATTGAACGTGCCAACAGACCTTTAAGCGGACCGTCGGTCATCATAATGCCATATTTTTCGGCAAAAGCTTGGTCGCGAAATGTTGAAAGAGTGATAACGTTATCTAATCCTTCTGTTGAACAAAAACGGCTCGATGCGAAAGGCAAGTCAGCCGAAATGCAGAGAACTACACTGTTGTCTAGAGTAGATGCTATTTTATTAAATCTTCTAACTGATGTTGCACATACACCTGTGTCTAAACTTGGGAAAATGTTTAGTACCACGTTTTTA
Source organism: uncultured Dysgonomonadaceae bacterium (assembly GCA_964346495.1). Lineage (GTDB taxonomy): Bacteria > Bacteroidota > Bacteroidia > Bacteroidales > Dysgonomonadaceae > JBGZFC01. Next base: position 23,181 of record CAYFUW010000012.1, on the reverse strand, counting down.
CCTTTATAATCTGAAAGTTTAGCTTCCGATAAATCTCCTTTTACTAATGAGAAATCAGGTGCTTGTGTGCCTGTTTTGGGCAAATTACCACTAATGCTGATAGGGTTGCCTTTGAATGTGATTTTTGTCATGTTCTTTTTGATTTTATTTATAATCGTTATTAATAATAACTCGTATTTTACTACGTCACTTTTATAACAATGCTATCAAAGAAAAAGTTCATTTCAATATTTTTTTATTTTTTTCAAGATATTCGTGATACACTTCGTTTAATTCTTTAACTTTACGTTTTTGAATCTAACTTTACTTACTCACAAAAAAATGAATAAAATATATTATTTATTAGTTATATTAATAATGTCTCAAAATCATCTGTTTTCTCAAAAATCACCGTTAGATTACGTAAATCCCATGGTTGGTACTAAAAGTATGGGACACACTTTTCCGGGAGCGTGTGCTCCTTTTGGCTTGGTTCAACTAAGCCCCGATACGGAGATGATTCCTCACAATATCGATGGTGTTTATCAGCCCGATGCGTATAAATATTGCGCCGGATATCAGTACGACGACAAAACTATTGTAGGGTTCAGTCACACACATTTTAATGGAACAGGGCATTCCGATTTAGGTGATATTCTGATTATGCCTATGACGGGCGAAGTGAAATTGGATATGGGAACTGAAGAAAATCCCGAGAGCGGTTACCGTTCACGATTTAGTCATGACGATGAGAAAGCCGAAGCAGGTTACTACTCTGTTCTTTTGCAAGATTACGATATTCTTGCCGAAATGACCGCTACAGAGCGAGTAGGAGTTCACCGTTATACTTTTCCGCGAAACACAAAAACAGGACATATCATTATCGATCTGGATTACGGAATTTATAATTATGACGGTAAAGTTTTAATGGCAAACCTACGTGTCGAAGATGAATACACCCTTACAGGTTACCGCATCACACGTGGATGGTCGAGAATGAATTACACGCATTTTGCTGTGAAGTTTTCAAAACCTATCCAAAACTATGGTTGTCGTAACAACGAAAAAGTTATGTATAACGGTTTTTGGCGAAAATTTGATATGACCAAAAATTTCCCTGAAATGTTTGGCAAACATTTGACAGCCTATTTCGATTTCGATTTTTCCGATGGTAAACCTCTCGAAATTCAGGTGGCACTTTCTCCTGTAGATTGCATAGGTGCAATGAAAAATCTGGAAACTGAAACTGCAGGAAAATCGTTTGACGAAATTCGTCATGAAACGCAACAGAAATGGGAAAAAGAACTTAGTTGCATTAATTTTGAAGCGGATGAAGATACAAAATATGTTTTCTATACAGCACTCTATCATGCCATGATAAATCCATCTGTCTATCAGGATGTTGATGGACGCTATCGTGGTATTGACCACAATATTCATCAATCTGAAAACGGTCAGACTAACTACACGGTTTTCTCGGTTTGGGATACGTTTCGTGCACAACATCCGCTTATGAACCTGATAAAACCTGCACGAAGCACTCAGTTTGTCAACTCGATGTTAAATCACTACAAGCAGAGTGTGCATAAAGCGTTGCCTGTTTGGTCGCATATGGGAAATGAAAACTGGTGTATGATTGGTTATCATTCCGTTTCGGTAGTTTCGGATGCAATTGCCAAAGGGTTGGATATAGATAAAGATTTGGCATTACAAGCTTGTGTGAATAGTTCTAACGTTGATTATTTTGACGGAACAGGCGAATACAAAAAATATGGATATGTGCCTTTAGAAAGAAGCTCATCGGCTGCCTCCATTACATTGGAGTACAGCTATGATGATTGGACTATTCACGAATTGGCAAACCGTTTGGACAACAATGAAATTAGTCAGGAATACGCTCGTCGGGCATTAAATTACCGCAATATCTTTGACCCATCTTTACATTTTGCTCGACCTAAACTTGCTGATGGAACATTTAAACAAGATTTTGATTTGTTGGATACACACGGACAAGGTTTTATCGAAGGAAATTCGTGGAATTACTCCTTTTTTGTACCTCACGATGTAAACGGATTGATAAAAGAGATGGGTGGCGAGAAACAGTTTGTTCGTCGTTTGGATTCGTTATTCACGATGCATCTTCCTGCCAAATATTTTGAAAAAACTGAAGATATTAACGAAGAGGGTCTAATGGGTAACTATGTACATGGAAATGAGCCAAGCCACCATGTTGCCTATTTATATAAATGGACAAACGAGCCATGGAAATCTGAATATCGTCTTCACGAAATTATGCGACGAATGTACAAAAACAGAATCGATGGATTGTCTGGTAACGACGATTGTGGACAGATGTCGGCATGGTATATCTTTTCGGCATTAGGGTTTTATCCCGTTTGTCCCGGCTCCGACCAATATGTAGTCGGCTCACCCAAAACAAAAGAAGCAACTATTAATCTGGAAAACGGGAAAATGTTCACTATTAAAACCATGAATTTATCCGATAAAAATGTTTATGTGAAATCTATAAAACTTAACGGCGAAAAATATGAAAAGCATTTCATAACTCATTCCGATATTATTAATGGTGGTGAATTAGTGTTTGAGATGAGCAGTAAACCAAACAGAAAGACAGATTTCTACGAAAAGCCATATTCATTTACAAATAAACGCCTATAATGGTGGTAGCTAGATTTTACTGTGTTTTTGAAAGTCGGGATTGTAAATCCCTCCGACAAGGGCAAAAAGTCTTATGTCTTGATTCTTGTGTCTTGTATCCATAAAAAAACGAAGGCAAAGCCATCGTCTCCTCGAAGCGTAGCGAAGATCCCGATGAGCGAAGCGATTTCGGGACAAGCGACTAACGAAATATTGACACATTGGCATATTCGCACATTGACAAATTAGTATCTACTATGCACAATGCGGATTTTAACCGCAATGTGCTCTCCAAGTCTCCCTCTCTCCCCAGTCACGAAGTCTCCTACTCGCAATCCGTAACACTAACTATCTAATTCCAACTCTTCTTTAAGATAATTTGCAGTGTAGCTTTCTTTGTTTTTGATAATCTCTTCCGGCGTACCTGTTGCCAAAATATAACCGCCTCTTTGTCCGCCTTCGGGACCTAAGTCAATAATATGGTCGGCGCATTTGATTATATCTAAATTATGTTCGATAACGATAACTGTATTGCCTCTATCAACCAATTTGTTTAATACTTTCAGCAGAACTCTAATGTCTTCAAAATGTAGTCCTGTAGTGGGTTCGTCTAAGATATAGAGCGTGTTTCCTGTATCGATTCGTGCAAGCTCTGTACTAAGTTTCACTCGTTGACTTTCGCCACCCGAAAGTGTTGTGGACGATTGTCCCAGCTTGATATATCCTAAACCAACCTCTTGCAGCACCTTTATTTTGTGTAGTATATTCGGCACATTTTCAAAAAACTCTACCGCCATGTTTATAGTCATATCCAGAACATCAGCAATCGATTTTCCTTTAAATCGTACTTCTAAAGTCTCTCTGTTGTAGCGTTTTCCGTTACATGCTTCGCAAGGAACCATCACGTTTGGCAGGAAATTCATTTCGATAGATTTATATCCGTTTCCGCTGCAAGTTTCGCAACGTCCGCCTTTTACGTTAAATGAAAATCTGCCCGGCTTATATCCTCTTATTTTTGCTTCGGGCATACCTGCAAACAGAGTTCGGATATCAGTAAAAACTCCTGTGTAGGTTGCAGGATTCGAGCGTGGAGTTCTGCCGATAGGCGATTGATCAACGCTGATAACTTTATTTATATTTTCAATCCCTATAACCTCTTTGTATGGTAGCGGATCTTTTAGCGAGCGGTAAAATTTTTGACTCAGGATAGGTTGTAATGTTTCGTTGATAAGGGTTGATTTTCCGCTACCCGATACACCTGTAACACAGATAAATGTGCCTAGCGGAAATTCGGCTGTAACGTTTTTCAGATTGTTACCTGTTGCGCCTACAATAGAAAAGCTCTTGCCATTTCCTTTTCGGCGTGTTTCCGGAATTTCTATTTTGATTTTTCCGTTCAGATAGCTTGAAGTGAGCGTATCTTTATCGAGCATCTTTTCGGGAGTGCCTTCATAAACCACTTCGCCGCCTCTTCTTCCGGCAAACGGACCCATATCTATAACGTAATCGGATGCGAGCATCATATCTTTATCGTGCTCAACCACGATTACGGAGTTACCAGAATCGCGAAGTTTTTTTAGCGAATCTATCAATCTGTGATTGTCTCGTTGGTGCAGTCCAATACTCGGTTCGTCTAAAATATAAAGAACATTCACAAGTTGCGAACCTATCTGTGTTGCCAATCTGATGCGCTGGCTCTCACCACCCGAAAGCGATGCGGATGCTCGTGAAAGCGAAAGATAATCTAATCCAACATCCAATAAAAATTGAAGTCGCGACAGAATCTCCTTTTTTATCTCAGTTGTGATAATCTGTTGTTTTGTTGAGACATTAGAGTCAAACTGGTTCATCCAGTCATACAGAGCTCGAATATCCATTTCCGCCAAATCGGAAATGTTTTTATCGTCTATTTTGAAGTGAAGAGCCTCTTTGTTAAGTCTTTGTCCTTTGCATTCGGGACAAACGCTTGTTGTGATAAACTGCTCAACCCATTTTTGAGCCGTTGCCGATGCCTCTTCGTCTTGCTGCATCTCGATATATTTTGTCACACCTTCGTACGCAACCAAGTAGTTTGAGTTTCCAAGCGATTTGTTTTTAATTTTTAAACGCTCGTTTGTGCCGTACAAAATTTCATCGATGGCATCTTGCGGTAAATCTTTGATTGGTGTTTTCAGAGAGGCACCATACTTTTCACAAATAGCTGTAATTTGCCAAAACAGTAGGCTGCTCTTCTCTTTTCCAAGCGGAACGATACCGCCCTCAGCAATACTTAATTCAGGTTTTGGAATGATTTTGTCTATATCGATATTGTCAACAACTCCTATTCCTTTACACTTTGGACAAGCACCTTGCGGCGAATTGAAAGAGAAGTTGTGTGGTGCAGGCTCGCTGTAAGAAAGTCCGGTTGAAGGGCACATCAGTGTTTTGCTATAGTGACGTACTTCATTTGTTTCTACATCTAAAATCAGAATAAGTCCCGAACCCTGCTTCATGGCAGTTTTGACACTCGATTTTAGTTTATCTTCAAACTTATTCGAAACAATCAGCTTATCAATCAGTATTTCGATATCGTGATTTTTGTATCTGTCAACACGCATACCGAGAATTATTTCTCTAATCTCTCCGTCAACTCGTGCGTAGATGTAGCCCTTTTTGCGTATCTGTTCAAACAGCTCTTTGTAGTGTCCTTTTCTGTTGCGTACAACAGGTGCCAGAATATTTATTTTTTTGCCAATATACGACGATAAAATAAGCTCCAAGATTTGCTCTTCGGTATATTTTACCATTTTCTCGCCTGTAATGTAGGAATATGCCTCTCCGGCTCTGGCGAAAAGCAATCTGAGAAAGTCGTAAATTTCGGTTGTTGTGCCAACCGTAGAACGTGGATTTTTATTTGTTGTCTTTTGTTCGATTGAGATAACCGGACTCAATCCAGTAATTTTATCGACATCAGGTCGCTCCATCTTGCCTAAAAAACCTCTTGCATAAGCCGAAAAAGTCTCGATGTAACGTCTTTGTCCCTCTGCAAAGATGGTGTCAAACGCTAGAGATGACTTGCCGCTACCGCTCAGTCCGGTTAGTACCGTAAGCGAGTTTCGCGGAATGGTAACATCTATGTTCTTAAGATTATGAACACGTGCGCCTTGTACTTCTATTATATCAGTTTTGTTTGACATAAATTATGTTGGTGGCAATCTGGGTTTGTATTTAAACTGTTGATTTAAAATGATTAAGGGTAATGGCTTTTGTGTCTGACCATTACCTGTCTGTAGTTTGTAATAATAATTTTATGCGGTTTTTTGCAGTGCTTTATTACTCTTTTTCCAGTGGTGGAATCATCTCTTCATCGATGGTGAAATCGATAGGTTGCAGACACTTTACACTTACTTTTTCTCCATTGTTTTCTCCCGGAATCCATTTTGGCATAATGCTCAATACTCGTACAGCTTCTGCATCGAGTTGTGGGTGCAGTCCTTGCACAACTTCAACATTCGATACGCTGCCGTCAATTCCTACAATAAAAGAGCATATTATACGTCCTTCTATCCCTTGTTGTCTTGCTTCGATAGGGTATCGCATCTGGTTAGCAATGAAAGTTGCCAAACCTCGCTCTCCATTAAAAAACTGCGGCATTTTGTTAACTATAGTATAAACTTCCGTGTCAATCCTTTCAGTAACAGTTTCGGTTGTTTGACTTGCATTGGTCTGTTGTGGTGTATAAGGATTTGTTGGTCTTGTGGCAGGAGATGGTGCAGCTGCCATTGTTCTGTTTTTATTAGATGCCTTTGCATTTTTATTCAGACGGAAGTACATCGGAACGTATGTTTTGGAACGTACAGTCTCGTTTTTATATTTTGCCGGACGCCATGGCGGCATCAGTTGCAAAATTCTCAATGCCTCTTCATTTAATAGAGAGTCGGCACGGTGCATAAGTTCAAAATTGCTTAAAGAACCATCTTTCTCAACAATAAATGTATATACCACCAATCCTTGTGCGTTACGGTTTGCAGCATCGGCCGGGTAGCGGAGGTTATTAGAAATAAATTTGTTCATTTCAGCTGTTCCACCCGTGAATATTGGTGGAATATCAGGGTCATCTATTACTCTTTCACCTGCAGCAGGCGGATTTTTTTTCTGTGCTAAGTATATATTGTTTGCAAAAAGCTGTGTTGTGAGTAGTTGTGTCGCGATAAATAAAATTATCAGAAAAGATATTTTTAGTTTGTTGATATTCATTATTTCTATGTTGTGATATAATTCGTTTATTGTGTGATTTTATTCTTTGAAAGCTATCGATTTGTTGTGCTGTAAAAATTATACAACGAGAACATCTTTATTAAAAAAGAATACAACCGATGATTTTCCAATATTTCCTGCAAAGATAATAGAGTCTTAAAAATAAAACAAATGCAAATTGAACATTATCTTTCCATTTAAGTCAATTTATAATTTGATAATTGTAATGTTTTAATCTATTATGAAAAAATATTGCTAAAAAACATTACCTTTGCGCCCGAAAATATATGATATATGCAAAACATAAGAAATATTGCCATTATAGCTCACGTTGACCACGGCAAAACCACATTGGTGGATAAAATGCTTATGGTCGGAAATCTGTTTAACAATCATCAGCAAGCAGATAATCTGATACTCGATAATAACGACTTGGAGCGAGAACGCGGAATAACTATTCTGTCTAAAAACGTATCAATCAGATATGGAGATTTAAAAATAAATATAATTGACACACCCGGACACGCCGACTTTGGTGGAGAGGTGGAGCGAGTGCTGAATATGGCAGATGGTTGCCTTTTGGTAGTAGATGCCTTTGAAGGACCTATGCCTCAGACTCGTTTCGTGTTGCAAAAAGCACTCGAAATTGGGTTGAAACCTATATTGGTAATCAATAAAGTTGACAAACCCAACTGTCGTCCCGAAGAGGTGCAAGAAGCTGTATTCGACCTGATGTTTAATCTCGATGCAACCGAAGAGCAACTCAATTTCCCCACAATTTACGGTTCGGCAAAGCACAATTGGATGTCGAGTGATTGGAAAACTCCGTCGGATAACATTGTTCCCTTGCTTGAAGCGATAAAGAATCATATTCCGGCACCCAAATCATTGGAGGGAACGCCACAAATGTTGATTACATCGCTCGATTACTCAAACTATGTTGGGCGTATTGCGATAGGTCGCGTTCATCGTGGAGTGATTGCAAACGGAAAAGATTATGCATTGTGTAAACGCACAGGTGAGATCAAAAAGGTTCGCATCAAAGAGTTGGACGTTTTCGAAGGATTAGGTCGTACAAAGGTAGATGAAGTTGTTTCCGGAGATATTTGTGCGCTTATTGGTATTGACGGTTTTGAGATTGGCGATACAATCACCGATTGGGAAAATCCTGAGCCATTGGACCCCATTGCGATAGATGAGCCGACTATGTCGATGCTGTTCACAATAAATAACTCTCCATTTTTTGGGAAAGAGGGTAAATATGTTACTTCAAGACATATTTATGAGCGATTGATGCGTGAGTTGGATAAAAATCTGGCATTGAGGGTGGAAGAGACTGATAGTTCCGATTCATGGATTGTATATGGACGTGGAGTGCTACATTTGTCTGTTCTTATTGAAACTATGCGTCGTGAAGGATATGAGTTACAAGTGGGACAACCTCAGGTAATTATAAAAGAGATTGCCGGAGAAAAGCATGAGCCGATTGAGCAGCTTACTATCAATCTTCCCGAAGAGTATGTTAGTAAGATTATCGATGTTGTTACCAGAAGAAAAGGTGAAATGCAACGAATGGAGCGAAAAAATGACCGTATGCACGTTGAGTTTTTAATTCCTTCTCGTGGTATTATCGGATTGAATAATTTAGTGCTTACTCTTTCCGCCGGAGAGGCTATTATGGCACATCGTTTTTTGGAGTTTCAACCTTGGAAAGGTACAATCGAGAAGCGTCAGAATGGTTCTATTATAGCAGGAGAATCGGGTAATGCTTTTGCATATGCTTTAGATAAATTGCAAGATAGAGGACGCTTTTTTATCGAGCCTCAAACCGATGTTTATGAAGGTCAGGTAGTAGGAGAGAGTAATAAAGAGGGCGACTTGGTTGTGAATGTTACAAAATCTAAGAAACTGACCAACGTTCGTGCTTCCGGTAGTGATGATAAGGCACAGTTAGCGCCACCTGTAATTTTTAGCTTGGAAGAGGCTTTGGAATATATAAAAGAAGATGAGTATGTGGAGATTACGCCAAAGTCTATGCGAATAAGGAAAATCTTGTTGGACGAAAATGATAGAAAACGAATGGCGAAAAAGGCGGAAGGCTAGTTTGGAGTGTTTCGGGTTGCGTGATACGAGGGTCGGGTTACGTGTTTCGAGGTTTGGGGTACGTTGTATTTCGCAGACGTTGCAGCTCTCCCCTTTTGCAAAGGGGAGTATCCCGTGAAGCGGGAGGAGGGGTTAGATGTTGAAATAATAAACACATATCTTTTTGGGCAGTACTATTAAATAACCCCTCCGCTTCGCTCGAAGCTGTATCAAAAGCCTAACACTCGATTGCTTTTGTCATTCTGAACGCAGTGAAGAATCTATTTTTGTTTTTCGTGTTACGCAGTGCGGTCTGACAGCTGAAAGCTACATGTTTTATCACCAAAAGCAAAATTATTTTACAATTTTCCTATTTTGAGTAAAATCGTAGAGACGTGGCATGCCGCGTCTCTACTTTATTTACAATTAATATCCTCTAATCGCTTTCACACCGGGAAGAGTTTTTCCTTCAATCATTTCCAAAAGTGCACCGCCTCCGGTTGATACATAAGAAACTTTATCTGCATGTTTGAATTTGTTTACACAAGCAACAGAGTCGCCGCCACCTACTAGTGAATATGCACCTTTTTCGGTTGCTGCAACAATAGCATCTGAAACTGCACGTGAACCACCATCGAAATTATCAAACTCGAAAACGCCAACGGGTCCGTTCCATAAGATAGTTTTTGAATCTTTAATAACTTCGGCAAATTTTTCTCTTGTTTCAAGACCGATATCCATTCCTTCCCAACCATCCGGGATCTCTTTAACGGGAACATATTTAGTGTTAGCATCATTGCTGAATTTGTCGCCTATTTTTGCATCGCTTGCCAAATATAAGTTTACACCTTTAGCTTTTGCTTCTTCAACTATTTCGCGAGCTAAATCGAGTTTATCATTCTCCACGATAGAGTCACCAATTGATCCGCCGAAAGCTTTTGAGAAAGTGTAGGTCATTCCGCCTGCAAGAATCAAGTTATCAACTTTATCCAACAAATTTTTGATGATATCTATTTTTGTTGAAACTTTAGAGCCTCCCATTATCGCAGTAAAAGGTCTTTGAGCATTGTTCATAACTGTTTCTACTGCTGTGACTTCACTTTGTAACAGATATCCAAATAGTTTATTGTCTGCATCGAAATAATCAGCTATAAGTGCTGTAGAAGCGTGTGCACGATGCGCTGTACCAAACGCATCATTTACATATACATCGGCGTAAGAAGCAAGTTTTTCGGTGAAAGTTTTTTGTAACCCTTTCATTTCCGCTTTTGCTTTCGATACTTCATCTTCGGTAGCAGTTTCCGGCAAACGAGGTTTTCCCTCCTCTTCGGCATAGAAGCGTAGGTTTTCAAGTAGAAGAGCTTGTCTCGGCTTTAAGTTTTTAACCTTTGCTGATGTCTCTTCACCAATGCAATCATTAGCAAATTCAACGTCTACTTCCAATAATTCTGAAATGCGTGATATAATATGTTTTAGAGAATATTTCTCTTCTACACCTTTTGGTCGTCCAAGGTGTGAGCCAATGATTACGATACCTCCGTCTTTAAGAATCTTTTTAAGAGTGGGAATAGCGGCACGAATTCTTGTGTCATCAGTGATTTTAAGATTTTCATCGAGTGGCACGTTGAAATCAACGCGTACAAAAGCCTTTTTATTGGCAAAATTAAATGAATCCATTGTTTGCATAGTGAAAATATATTTAATTGTTCGATTTGTTTAATGAAATTATTTTATGTTTTAGGAAAAATTACCCATTCGTGTAAAAAATTAAATATTATATAATACTCCCAGTCTCAAAGAATAGGTGAACAGGCTTTTCGGAAAAATTACAACTGTAGGATTAAATTCGAAATCAGAAGTTGCAGTAATAAAAAATGAATCAGATAACCTTATATTAGCTCCAACATCGCAAGAGACTGTCATCTGTTTTGATGAAGAAATGACTGGTCCGTAAGCAATTCGTGGTCTGACTACACCTTTAGGATAGACGTACTCAATTTGTAAAGGTAGTTTGAAATAATTAAGTGTCCTGAGCACATAAATGTAATCTTGAGAAAGGGTTTTTTTTCTCTCTTTTATTTGGAGTTGTGAGTATATTAATCCGGTTTTAAAGTAGAGGTTTTCACTTGCTCTTGGTAGCCAGATATGGGCAATTATTCCTGCATTCACATGAAAGTTTGTGTTATAAGCTTTATTAGGTCCGGTGTTTGAGCCTAAAATAGCACTAAGCGTTTCTTCATTAATTAAAGCCGTATTTTCAACATTAAATTGTGAGAAAAAATCTCTAACGTTTAAATATTTGTTCATTCCTACAAATACTTCCGGCTTAATTTTAATAAATGGAACCGGTTTCTCATAAATTACACATTGTTCGTCCTTGCAAACAACATTATGATAATCTTCTGCCAATTTAATCAAACCTTTATGTCCCGGTTTTTTCAAGTTTTCTATTCGTGATTGAAACTCCGGAGCATCTTGCATAAAGTAGTTCAATACTCCTATATGTTTTGTGGATTCAAAAAGTTTTGCTTTATCATCAACATAAATAATACTCTCTTCGTACGGAATCTCAGTTAATTCAACGTCATCTTTATCAATAAAGTAGTGATCTCCTTCACTATCTCTCATGTAATATACATTTACTTTACCTTTGATTAGGTATTCGAGGAATGCTCTTTTGCCCTTTACCTGTCTCGATACATAGTACTTGCTATCGATAAATCTGAATCCGCTAATATCAAACGGTGAAAATTATGTAATAGTTTTATCTTCACTTCTGAATTTGCAGAGCATACTCATAAGGAAATCACCACGATAGTCTATATCCCCATATATAGTATCTCCTGTCAAACTTATGATATATCCAGGTCTGAAATTTGTTTGAGCATTAAGTGCTACAATTGAAAATAGTAATCCGACTAAAATTAAGCTTTTAAGTTTCATATAATATATCTTTATTTTACTATTGTGTTTATGCTTATTGTACTGTTTACAATCTACGTAACAAAGATATAAAATATGTTTAATGTTATTCAATTAATCGTTATGAAATATTTTATTTTATTCTGATTTCATATGTAACCGGAATAGCTTTTTTAAGTAATGCCATCACACCGCAATAGCTATCGAATGAGAGTCTGCACGCCCTTTCAATTTTATCTTTAGGTAGATTGTCGCCTTCAAATTCGTAAATTACTTTTATTGAAGTGTATGTGATAGGGTATTCTGTGGTAAGGTCTGCTTCAACATCAATAGCAAAACTTTTAATGTCGATGCGCATTTTTTTCAAAATCTCTACAACATCCAAGCCGGTGCATCCTGTTGCCGCCGCCAACACCAACTTTTTGGGGCGAGGTCCTGCATCGTTTCCACCTGCTTCTTCTGCTAAATCGATAGTGAGTGTATGTCCGTCAATTACTGTATCAAAAATATTGTTTTCTCTCCAAACTGTTTTAATAGAATGTGTTGCCATAATTTTTTATTGTTATTTATTTGCTGTGATTAATTAAATTTTTGTCTGTTTTACTTAAACAACCGAATCAGATATTAGTTCGTTGTTGCGCTTTGTGTTCTGTTTTCCGTGTTCTTCTTGTCGGAGGGATTTGCAATCCTGACTTCGAATAGTTTACTCGTTTACTGAACAATACCATGCGAAAGGATTCGCGCGGAAGCAACCTGTGTTTTGTGGTACGAGGTGCGTGGTGCTTGGTGTCAGTTTTTTTTGTGGAATTATTCCGATAAAAAAGAGTGTTACTTGCATAAAAGACAAATTTATTATCAAAAATAGGAGATGTTTTCTTTCATTTTGCTATTTTTGTAAAAAAACTAATGTAGTTATGATTGATAAAAATGCAAAAGTATTGCTTATTTATACCGGTGGAACTATAGGAATGGTAGAAAATACCAATACCGGAACGTTAGAACCGTTTAATTTTAGTCATTTACAATCGAAAGTGCCGGAAATGGAGCGATTGAATTTTACGGTTGACTCTTATCTTTTTGAGCCGGCTATAGACTCATCGGATATAACACCGCATAATTGGCAGGAAATTCTGAAAGTTATCGAGATAAATTACGATAAATATGATGGTTTTGTAGTTTTGCATGGTACCGACACTATGTCATATACCGCATCGGCACTAAGTCTGATGTTGGAGAATCTTACAAAGCCAGTAATTTTGACCGGCTCACAACTGCCTATTGGTAAGTTACGTACCGATGGGAAAGAGAACTTAATTACTGCTCTAGAGATTGCAGCAGATAAACATGACGATGGTAGAGCAGTCGTACCTGAAGTGTGCGTATATATGCAAAATTTGCTGATGCGAGGAAATCGTACTTCAAAAGTTAGTTCAGAAAACTTTAGTGCATTCAATAGTCCTAATTATGCATATTTGGCAGATGTTGGAATAGATATTCGATATCACAACAAATTTATTTTACAACCCGATTACAATAAACCTGTATCGTTCAATTACAATTTAGACAATAATGTGGCTATACTTAAGCTATTCCCGGGTATTCAACCCGAAATAGTGGATGCAATTCTTAGCGTTCCTTCACTGAAAGGGATTGTTTTGGAGACTTATGGCTCGGGAAATGCTCCGCAAAGCGAGTGGTTTATTAAGATGCTGGAAGATGTTGTGGCTCGTGGGGTTGTAGTGGTCAATGTTACTCAATGTATATACGGAAGTGTGGAAATGACCAGATATGAAACAGGGTTACAATTGGAGAAAATAGGAGTGGTTTCCGGACATGATATAACTACCGAAGCAGCTATTTCAAAACTAATGTTCTTGTTTGGAAATGATAATTCATTGTCTGAAGTAAGAAGACTAATGCCCATATCTTTACGTGGAGAATTAACTGAATAATTTTGTATGGATATTGAGGAGTTGGATTATGTAATTAATTAAAACTTAACACTTCTGTAACAAACTGAAAGCATATCATCCTGTTTGATTGCGAACTATAAAGATTAACGTTAAAATACTTGTTTTTTTTATCTAATTAGATTAATTTCGCAGGAAAATTATCACAGCATATAAAATTATAAGTGAATAATCTTCAAATTTAATCATCATTTAGATGTTTTTCTATAGTGTAAATTGCTCTGTATTAGGGAGATGTTTGTGTTGTTTTGGGAGAGAACTCTCTTGTGCAGATCAATTGTTGGAAGTTTAATAATGAAATCAAAAACATATAAATATATTATATATTATGGCAAATCAAAAGAAATATTTAACATGTGACGGCAATCAAGCAGCTGCTCATATCGCGTATATGTTTAGCGAGGTAGCCGCCATCTATCCAATTACACCATCTTCCACAATGGCAGAATATGTGGATGAGTGGGCAGCGGCAGGAAGAAAAAATATTTTCGGTCAGCCGGTATTGGTTAAAGAGATGCAATCGGAAGCAGGAGCAGCAGGAGCAGTTCATGGCTCATTACAGGCTGGAGCGTTGACTACAACGTTTACTGCATCACAAGGTTTATTGCTGATGCTTCCTAACATGTATAAAATAGCCGGTGAATTGTTGCCCGGCGTATTTCATGTTTCTGCACGTGCATTAGCAGCGCAAGCACTGTCTATTTTTGGTGACCATCAGGACGTGATGGCAGCCCGCCCAACAGGTTTTGCGGCATTTGCTACAGGCTCGGTGCAAGAAGTTATGGACCTGGCAGCGGTAGCGCATTTGGCAGCAATTGAAAGTCGCATACCGTTTATGCACTTTTTCGACGGTTTCCGCACATCGCACGAAATTCAAAAAATTGAAGCGTTATCAAGCGAAGACCTGGCACCGCTTATCAATCAGGAAGCATTGCAGGCATTCCGCAACAGAGCGTTGAGCCCCGATAATCCTGTTACAAGAGGAACGGCACAAAACGACGATATCTATTTCCAATCGCGCGAAGCTGCAAATCCTTTCTACGAAGCAGTTCCCGGTATTGTTGAGAAATATCTGGATAAATTAGCAGCAATTACAGGACGTAAATATGGTTTGTTCGATTATTACGGACATCCTGAAGCCGACCGTGTAATTATAGCTATGGGCTCGGTTACAGAAACTATTAAAGAAGTAGTTGATTATCTGAACACTGTTGATAAGCGTCAGGTGGGTGTTGTAAGTGTACACTTGTATCGTCCGTTTAAAGCTGAAGCTTTGCTTTCTGTAATTCCGAAAACAGCAACACAAATCGCGGTTCTCGACCGCACAAAAGAGCCCGGAGCAGAAGGTCAACCTTTGTATCTGGATGTTAAGAGTGCATTCTACGGAAAAGAAAACGCTCCTAATATTGTTGGCGGTATCTACGGTCTGTCTTCAAAAGATACTACTCCGGCACAAATTTTGGCAGTTTTCAAAAACTTGAAAATGGAAGTTCCAAAAGATGACTTTACTATTGGTATTGAGGATGATGTTACATTCAAATCACTTCCGCTAAAAGAGGAGATTCCGATGGATATGTCGGTTTATGAAGCCAAGTTCTACGGATTAGGCTCTGACGGAACAGTAGGTGCGAATAAAAACACTGTAAAAATTATCGGTGATAATACAGAAAAATATGTACAAGCATATTTTGCTTACGACTCTAAAAAATCGGGTGGATTTACCTGCTCTCACCTTCGTTTCAGCGATAAACCCATTCGCTCAACATACTTAAATACAACTCCAAATTTTGTAGCGGTTCACGTACCCGCATATCTGAATTTGTATGACGTTACACGTGGTTTGAGAAAAGGAGGAACATTCCTGCTCAACTCGTTATGGACGAAGGAAGAGGTTGCAGAGCACTTACCTAATCATATCAAGAAATATTTCGCACAAAACGATATTAAATTTTACATTATAAATGCTACTAAAATTGCATCTGAGATAGGTTTAGGTAATAGAACCAATACTATTTTACAATCGGCATTCTTTAAAATTTCCAATATCATACCTTATGACCTGGCGGTAGAGCAAATGAAGGAATTCATTGTGAAGTCGTATGGCAGAAAGGGAGAGGATGTTGTAAATATGAACTATGCTGCTGTAGATCGTGGTGGTGATGTGGAAGAGGTTGAAGTTTTAGCAGAATGGGCTAATCTTGAACCTGCACCGGCAGAAGTTGATGATGCACCGGAATTTATCCAAAAAATAGTTCGTCCGGTAAATGCACAACGTGGTTACGATCTTCCGGTTTCTGTATTTAAAGGGCGTGAAGATGGAACTTGGGAACAAGGTACAACCAAATACGAAAAACGTGGTGTTGCCGTGAAAGTTCCTGTTTGGAATGCAGAAAACTGTATCCAATGTAACCAATGTGCTTACGTTTGTCCGCACGCAACTATTCGTCCGTTTGTTCTCGATGAAAAAGAGCAAAAAGGATTGGGTGAAAATGTGGATATTCTGAAAGCTCAAGGAAAACAATTTGAAGGAATGGGATTCCGTATTCAAGTTGACGTTCTCGATTGTCTTGGTTGCGGTAACTGTGCCGATGTTTGTCCAGGCAGAAGAGGTGCCAAAGCTCTTGAAATGGTACCAATCGAAACTCAATACGATGAGCAAGCAAATTGGGATTACATGATTGATAATGTATCAAGTAAAGCTCATTTGGTTGACGTTTCTTTGAATGTGAAAAACTCACAATTTGCGACACCGTTGTTCGAGTTCTCGGGCGCATGTTCGGGTTGTGGAGAAACTCCATATATCAAACTTATTACTCAACTGTTTGGCGACAGAATGATGATTGCCAACACTACAGGATGTTCATCAATTTATGGTGCATCGGCTCCGGCAACTCCTTACACCAAAAACGAGGAAGGTAAAGGACCGGCTTGGGCAAATTCATTGTTTGAAGATAATGCCGAATTTGGTTACGGTTTTGCAATTGCACAGGCAAGTATGCGCAATCGCCTTACTGATTTGATGACAAAAGGTATGGAGTCTGCCGATTTTAGCAACGAGCAAAAAGCTCTGTTCCAAGAGTGGATTGACGGAAAAGATGATGCAGATAGATCGAAAGAGGTTTCTCCAAAAATCGTTGAGTCACTCAAAAACAGTAACAACGAACTTGCAAAAGAGATTCTTTCGTTAGATAAATATCTGATTAAAAAATCGATTTGGTTGTTTGGTGGCGACGGTTGGGCTTATGATATCGGTTTCGGCGGACTAGACCACGTGTTGGCTTCTGGAGAAGATATAAATGTGTTGGTTGTTGATACTGAAATTTATTCAAATACAGGTGGTCAATCTTCAAAATCTACTCCAATGGCTGCTGTAGCTAAATTTGCTGCTACAGGTAAACGAGTTCGCAAAAAAGATTTAGGTCGTATTGCCGCAACTTACGGTTACGTATATGTTGCTCAAGTGGCAATGGGTGCAAACCAGGGACACTATCTGAAAGTTCTTAAAGAAGCTGAAGCTTATAAGGGACCATCGCTAATTATAGCTTATTCACCTTGTATCAGTCACGGATTGAGAAGAGGAATGGGATTCTCTCAAGCTGAACAGAAAGCTGCTGTTGAATGCGGTTACTGGCACTTGTGGCGCTACAATCCGATGTTGGAAGATGAGGGTAAAAACCCGTTCACACTTGACAGCAAAGAACCGGATTGGAGTAAATTTAACGACTTCCTAATGGGTGAGGTTCGTTATACTCAACTACTCAAATCGTTCCCGGGAGAGGCACAAGAGCTGTTTAAGGCGGCAAAAGAGAGTGCGCAATGGCGTTATCGTTCTTATCTGCGTATGGCAGATGCTGATTTTTCTCTTGAAAAAGATGAAGAATAAAGCTGAATAGCAAATTTAGGAATAATCTATATATTAAAGCGATGTCTTAAAAAAAGGCGTCGCTTTTTTTAGATATAAGATGTAAGAGTCAAGACGCAAGACCCTGTGTCGGAGGGATTTGTAATCCCGGCATTTTTGACTTTTACTTTTAACCACATAGTAACATAGGACAGAGAAGTTTCTCGTAAAGTAGCTATATCAAAGTAAAGCACATCACTGTGTTGTCATACTGAATGGAGCTTTTAGCGGAATGAAGTATCTATATTTGTGGAGCAAAGAGCAAAGAATAAAGACTTTTTTTGATGCACTTGTCTGCTAAAAGCTAATGGCTAAAAGCTAATATCCAAAATTAGAATCTTCACTTCATTCAGATTGACAAAAGTAAACGAATATCAGTTCCAGTACCAGCTTCGGACTTCGGTCAACCGACTTCGGTCAAAGAAATCAGATTCTTCACTTCGTTCATAATGACAAAAATAATCGAATGTTTGGCTTCTGATACAGTTTCCTGGTTATTAAATTAAACCAGGTATTCATGCGGATAATCGTTAAAAAGTTTTATATTTGTTAAATAATTGTATCTTTGTTCACAAATAAATAAACTATTAAAATATAAAACTATGATTAGAAAAATCTTTACATCAGTAATTGTATTGTGTGTGACTTCTTTATTTATCACAGCTGAAGCACAAGACGTTTCAAAACTGCCTGTTTCTCTATTTCCAACAAAAAGTGAAACGAATGTTGGTTCTTATGGATTCAGAACAGAAGCTGTTTTCTTGCAAAATGACACTACTAGTGCAGGTTCAGTTTCTACGGTTTCAAGTGAAGGAATAGGTTATTATACTGCCGATGATTTGCAGCTGGAACAAGACACTCAAATAAAAAGCATTGAAACAATAGGTTATCAGATAGCAAATAACCTGGAAAGCATTATTACAGGAATGAAAGTTTATATCTATTCTGACGATAATGGTAAGCCTAGTGGAGTGCCGACAACAACAGGAACACCTCTTTACGAAGTTGAAATAGATAAAGTCGACACATCTAGTTTTTCGATGACAGTAAACGAAGATGGTTTTTATCACTTCATGTTTTCTGTTGATTTTAGTGCTGTAGCCGGAGAAAGATATTGGCTCGTATTGGCACCTATTGTTAATTTTAC
Organism: uncultured Dysgonomonadaceae bacterium; assembly: GCA_964346495.1. Taxonomy (GTDB): domain Bacteria; phylum Bacteroidota; class Bacteroidia; order Bacteroidales; family Dysgonomonadaceae; genus JBGZFC01. The sequence continues at coordinate 4,286 of CAYFUW010000012.1, read as the reverse complement.
GGAAGGCGAAGTATATAATACAAATGAAACTTTTAATCAGTTTTTTTCAAACGATGCACATTTTAGCAACGCTATGTCTGTAGATGCAAATGACTACTTTGGAATTGCATCTATTGGCTGGTATGATTTATACGCGTTTTTCGGAAGTGAACTCGGAGAAGAAATTAAGGCTCTTGCTTTTGCATTGTATGATGTTGACTGTGTTAATATGGATGAAGTGATAGGTGTTAATAAAACAGCTGTTTATCCAAATCCGGCTTATGGTGAAATAAATATCTCTGCTGAAGAGTTTGACTATTGTGAAATATACGACATCACAGGTAGGACTATAATGACAAGCCGTAATCCAAGAGTAGATGTTTCTGCATTATCCGATGGAAATTATCTTGTGAAAGTAGTATTGAAAAGTGGAAAACAGGCTACCTCCAAAATTATCGTAAGGAACTAGAATAATATTCAGATATTGATAAAAAGCCAACTAAATCATATCGATATAGTTGGCTTTATTATTATAGTGTTTTGGATGGGGTTTTATTCGGAAATAACCTCTTCAGTTTTCATTACAATTTGCTGTTTTTCCGAATCGAAATCTATCAACACTTTTTGTCCCTCTTTTAATTCCGTGCGAAGTACCATTTCCGCCATTTCGTCTTCCACATACTTTTGTAAAGCACGTTTTAGCGGACGAGCACCAAATTGTACATCGTAACCTTTTTCCGCGATAAATTCTTTAGCTGCGGGTGTTAATTCTACATGATAACCCAACTCATTAATTCGCTTGTACAATCCTTTCAGTTCAAGGTCAATAATCTTGAAAATCGCATCTTTATCCAATTGGTCAAACATTACAATATCGTCAACTCTATTCAAAAACTCCGGTGCAAAAGCTTTATTCAGAGCTTTTTGGATAATTCCGCGTGAAAATTCTTTGTCGGAAACATCATTTCCGGTATTAAATCCGATTCCGCGACCAAAATCTTTCAATTGACGTGTTCCGATATTGGAAGTCATTATCAGAATTGTGTTTTTGAAATCGATTCTTCTACCCAAGCTGTCTGTAACGTGACCTTCGTCCATAATCTGCAACAAAAGGTTGAACACATCGGGATGCGCTTTCTCAATCTCGTCGAGTAGAACAACAGAGTAGGGGCGACGTCTCACCTTTTCAGTCAGCTGACCACCTTCTTCATAACCCACATATCCGGGAGGAGCTCCAACAAGGCGAGAAACGTTGAATTTCTCCATATATTCGCTCATATCTATACGAATAAGATTCTCGTGCGAATCGAACAAAAATTCTGCCAATTTCTTAGCTAAGTGAGTTTTACCCACTCCCGTTGGTCCAAGAAACATAAATGTGCCGATAGGTTTATTCGGGTCTTTCAATCCCACACGATTTCTTTGAATCGCTTTAGCAATTTTTTCAACCGCTTCGTCCTGACCGATTACCAACTCTTTGAGTTCATCTTTCATACTTAGCAATCGCTGACCTTCCGCTTGTGCAATACGCTGCACGGGTACACCTGAAATCATGGCAACCACTTCGGCTATTTTCTCTTCATCAACTATTTCGGGTTTCTCTTTTATCTCTTTTTGCCAACGCTCTTCTTCGGCTTCTAATGCAAGAAGTAGTTTACGTTGTTTATCTCTAAAACTTGCCGCCAACTCATATTTTTGAGTTTTAACTGCATCGTTTTTTTGTTGCTCTACCACTTTTAACTCTTCTTCCATCTCTTCGATTATTTTCGGAATGGAGATGTTAGAGATGTGTACTCTTGCACCTGCTTCGTCAAGCGCATCTATCGCTTTGTCTGGGAAAGTACGGTCGGAAATATATCTTTCGGTCAGTTTTACACAGGCATCGAGAGCTTCGGGAGTATATTTCACGTTGTGATGCTCTTCGTATCTCTCCTTAATATTTTGCAATATCTCTAATGTCTCGTCGGGAGTAGTCGCGTCCACGATAACTTTCTGGAATCTTCTCTCCAACGCACCATCTTTCTCTATATTTTTTCGATATTCATCGAGCGTTGTGGCACCAATACATTGAATTTCTCCACGTGCAAGAGCAGGTTTTAGCATATTTGCCGCATCAAGTGAGCCTGCAGCACCACCTGCACCGACTATAGTGTGAATTTCGTCAATAAAAAGGATTACATTCGGGTTTTTCGACAACTCGTTCAAAATTGCTTTTATTCGCTCCTCAAATTGTCCGCGATATTTAGTTCCGGCTACAATAGAAGCCATATCTAAAGATATTACGCGCTTATCGAAAAGCGAACGAGACACCTTTTTTTGAACAATTCGTGAAGCCAAACCATCCACAATTGCAGATTTACCCACACCCGGATCACCGATAAGTACCGGATTGTTTTTCTTACGACGACTCAAAATTTGTGCAATACGCTCAATCTCCTTTTCACGTCCTACAACCGGATCGAGTCGGTTTTCTCTGGCTGCACGAGTAATGTCTGTCCCGAAATTATCTAAAACAGGAGTATCCGAAACCGGATTTTTTGTCTGCGAGCCACTTCTTGGCTGACTGCCACCTGTTTTGCCTCCGGGTAAATCGTCTTCTTCGTCATCATCCGTGAAGTTAATTCCTGAAACAGGCGATTCAGAAATATCCAAATTGTCATCTATGCCAATATCTGCCATATTTTTAATATACGAAAATGCACTGTCGTAATCTAAATCAAACTCAGTCAGAATTTCATTAATCAGTGTATCTTTTTCCTTAAGCAGTGCCAATAAAATATGTTCCGAATCAGTTATTTTGCTTTTTGTTAGTCTTGCTTCCAAGATGCTCATTTTTAACACTTTTGCTGTATATTTATTTATAACAAGCTCACTACTATTATCATATTCTGCTTCCGACGAACGAAATCTGTCGTCGATATTTTTTTTCATCTTTTTAGTATCGATATTAAAGTCTTGCAATATCTGATTGGCAAGTCCTTCACCATCTCTAAGTATGGCAAGCATCAGATGCTCGGGACCTATATAATTGTTTTGCAGTCTTTGCGCCTCCTCACGGCTGTATGCCATGATGTCACGCACTCTGTTTGAAAAATCGTTTTCCATCTATTTTTTTGTTCCTTTATTTACATTTTTATCCGATTACAAATATATCACTTCTTTTGTAATCCTAATATTAACGTTTCAAAAACAATGCCAAGAATTTAAAAATTGGGGGTGATAATAAAAATTTGTGGTTTTGTTGGAAAAATAGTTTTAATGTGGAATAATCGACGAGTTTATGTGTTTGTTTTTGGAAGTTTTGTATATTTGTAAGATATAAATATCCCAAATAACCAATAAAATTATATATATGAGTTATTATCCACCAATATCAATTAAACAAGCGATTGACAAAATTGAATATAACCAATATTTACTACCAGCTATCCAGAGAGAGTTTGTATGGAGTGCAGGTCAAATTGAGTTATTATTTGATAGTCTAATGAGAAACTATCCTATTGGATCTTTGTTAATGTGGAAAGTTCAAGGAAAAAATAAAACAGAGCATAGGTATTACAGTGTATTAAAATATTATAGGGAAAAATATCATACTCATTGTGAAGAAGTAAATACACATTCAATTCCTGATTTTGAAGCTGTACTAGATGGTCAACAAAGACTAACAGCTTTATATATAGGATTAAAAGGTTCTTATGCATATAAAAAGAAAAATTATGCTTGGAAGAATAACGAACATTCTATTCCGACTAGAAAGCTTTATCTGTGTTTAACAGAAAACTCAATTGATGAAGATGAAAATGAGGATGGTAGAGTTTATGATTTTCGTTTTTTAACAGATGAGGAGTTTCAAACCTCTGAAAAAATATGGTTTGAAGTTGGTCAAATTCTAAGCTTAAATGGAACTTTTGAACTAAACCAGTTTTTAAAGAAAAAGGGATGGGATTCAAACGAATATATTAGTAACACTCTATCTAAACTTTTAGATGTTATTCATGTTAAAACTTTGATTAACTACTATCTTGAACTTGAGCAAGATTATGACAAAGCACTAAATATTTTTATTAGAATAAATAGTGGTGGTGAAAAATTATCTTACTCTGACTTGATTATGTCAACTATAATATCAGGATGGACATCTAGTTCAGTTTCAGCTAGAGACGAATTTAATAATCTTATTGATGAAATATGGGACTCTACAGAAATAGTAATAGATAAAGATTTAATAATTAGATCTTACTTGTTGATTTTTAGTGATGATATTAAATTCAGAGTTACAAATTTTTCTTTAGCTAATGCAAAAGAGT
>CAYFUW010000011.1:0-33421 GCA_964346495.1 uncultured Dysgonomonadaceae bacterium | reverse complement strand
TTCATAATATCGAAGAACTCATCCTTTTGTTTAGGATTAATTCGCCATATATTTTGAAAAAGAAAAGTTTCATCATTGTTAAAAGGCTTGAAGTTTAAACATGAGATAAATAAATTTATTTGCTCATCAGTCAAAACACTCTTTTTTATTTTACCACTATCGTCTACAAATTGCTCAACAATAATATATTCTATTGTGTCTTCAGGAACAATCGTTGGCACAGGTCCGTTTTCATTAAATTCAATCAGACCTACATTTCCTTCACTATCAACAGCAAACCAGGCTGTTGACATGGAGTGAGTTGCCGGATATTCTTTGTCTTTTATCATGGTTGTGTAATGAATTTGTCAAACATTTTGTAAATATAGTGAATGTTTTAATATGTTCTACAGCTATTGAAAAAGATTATTCAACCAATCACATTTCAAACCTCACCACCTCACCAAACTCTAAAGCCTCATCAAAAGCAGTTTCAAAAGTGGCTTTGCCAAAATAGATACGGGCGCAATTGATTACTCCGGCGTGAGCGAAAATAAAAACGTTGGTGTAGTTGCGACCCTTAATTTCATCGAAAAATTGAGAAACGCGGTTGTACATCTCCAGAAAAGATTCGCCGTTTGGAGCAGGGTTGGTAATCCAATCGGTTTCCCAAATTGTCATATCGATGTCGTCCCAACGTTGCATTTGCCAGTCGCCAAAGTTTATCTCCATCAATCTGTCGTCACGAATAGCATCAGCAAATCCGCAAAATGAAGCCAATTTTGTGCATCGACTTAACGGACTAGAAAAAGCGACATCAGGTTTCGGCAAATTTTCCAGTTTAGATTTAACTATTGTAGCCTCTTCAATAAAGGTATCTTTCACAGGAACATCATTTTGTCCGTAACAGACTCCCTTGTCAATATCGACCGATGTGTGTCTGATAATATGTATAGTCATAGTTTTTTAGCTTAAACTTAATACGAGTAATATACCTAAATAAAACGATAGTTCGCACACAATAAATTGCGCACCGCAACAATCGCCCGTGTATCCGTTAATTTTTTTCTTCATATAGTATATAGATGAAAGAAACACAATTATTGGAAAAATGCAAGCTATTAACCATTTTGCGTCAGGAATCAATATTAATGGGAGTAACCCGAAAAGAGCGGCTACAATCCAAACAGAGAATGAGATTCGTCTGTAAACTACGCCCGATTTACTGCTTTCTGCCGTGCGTTCGTATGGTAAAAAGAGTGTCATGTGCGAACATACAAATTTGCTAAACGGGTCGGCAACAAGAATAGCGATAGTAGCAACTTCTAAAGGCATATTTGCCAATATTTGCCAAATCAACAGGAAATATATTGCCAAGCCAATCACTCCATAAACTCCGATATGCGAATCTTTCATGATTGCCAATATTCGTTCGCGTGAAGTCCCGCCACCAAAGCCATCCAGAAAGTCGGCAAAGCCATCTTCGTGCAAAGCTCCGGTCAGAATCAATCGGGATGCGATAGCTACAATTACAGCTACTGAAAATGGCAAAATCTGCGCTGCAAGCCACAATGTTCCAGCCATAACGCCGCCTGTAATCCATCCTGCAAACGACCAGTAGTTTATTGCCTGACTAAAATACTCTTGTGGAATATGTAGTTTTTTTATTCGCCAAAGCGGCAAACGTGTAAAAAACATTATTGCAGCCACTAAATGTTTCATATTTAATTAAAAATATTTGGTTACTTCTATTTTTTTGAACGAATTCATCTCGTTTATCATGCGTACAGCCGACTCAACAATCGGGTAAGAACAAATTGCTCCGCTGCCTTCGCCAAGTCTTAATCCGAGCGATAAAATAGGCTTTCCTTGCAAATAATCGAGCAGTAGTTTATGTCCCGCTTCATCGCCGCAATGTCCGTAAATAGCGTAATCAAGCACATTAGGCTCAATTTTGGATGCTGCCAGCAAGCAACTTGTCATGATAAATCCATCTATCAAAATTACCATTTTCAGTTCAGCAGCTTTTAGCATCGCTCCTACTGTCATTACCATTTCGTAACCGCCAAAATGTTGCATAATGCTTTCAACTGAAGTGTCGCCCTTGTAGTTTTGCATGCATCGGCTCAGAACATCGTATTTATGGGAAACAATTGCTCCGGTGTGGTCGCAACCTGCTCCGATACATTTGTCGAGCGGAATATTTGTCAGATATGTCATCCAAAGCGATGATGACGATGTGTTGGCTATACCCATTTCGCCGAATGCAATAACGTTACATCCGTTATCGGCACACATTTGTGTACATTCCGCTCCGTATTCTATGGCTTGCTCCATCTCTTGGCGAGTCATAGCCGGTTCGTACAGATAATTTCGGGTAGATTTTCTAATTTTTTTGTCAATTATTTCACTGTCGGTAGGAAAATCGTGGTTTACGCCTGCATCAACAACTTTCATTTTGAAATTGTGTTGTCGGGCTAAGAAATTGATACCTGCTCCGCCAATCAAAAAGTTTTCAATCATCTGATAGGTTACTTCTTGTGGCGAAAGACTAACTTTTTCTTCTGCGATGCCGTGGTCGCCTGCAAAAACGATGTGATGCGGATTCTCGAGAGTAGGCGAGAGTGTTTGTTGAATTAGCCCTATTTGAAGTGCCAACTCTTCCAATCTGCCAAGTGAACCTTTTGGTTTTGTAAGATTGTCGATTTTATCTTGTATTGCTGCTTTAATTTTTTGGTTCGGTTTTTCTATTAAAAAGCTTTTCATAATTACTTTTTTAGTGATTATATATCATTTTCTTATTTATTTCTATCATTTATTTGCTAAAAGACTAAATCAGTTTCCACGACTTTCAAGTCGTGGGTTAATATTCAGTTAATTAGGCTTTAGCCAAAATTTAAACAAATAATCTTGGGCTAAAGCCCTGTTTTTGATGACGTTTTGCCCACGAGTTAAAACTCGTGGTAATAGATAAATATTTTACTATGACATATTGTTAATAACATCATTTTATCTTTACATTTATTCCTGAAACCATCAGGATAACCTCATCAGCTTTTGATGCAATATATTGATTTAGCCAACCTTGTAAATCGGCAAATTTTCGTTGCAAGTCGTTTTCGGACATACCACCCATTCCAATTTCGTTTGTTACAAATATAAAATGTGCATTTTGTTTTGTAAACAAATCGAACTCCTTTTTTAGCTCAACCAAAGCTTGTTCGGTATCTGCCTGTAAATCGTAGAAAAAATTGGTTGCCCAAAGCGTAACACAATCTATAAGAATGGTTTTCCCTTCAAGAGAGTGCTTGCTCAAATATTTCTCTTCTTCAATATTTATCCACTCTGTGCCACGGTCTTTTTTGTGCCTCTCAATTCTCTGTGCATGCTCTTCATCCCATACATGCGAAGTGGCTAAATATACAGGATTTTTTGAAAGAGAGAGAGCCAATTTTTGTGCATAACTGCTCTTTCCCGAACGCTGTCCGCCTGTTATTAATGTTATCTTTTTCATAAAAATAAATCAAGAAATATTGAAAATTTCTTTTACTCTTTTGTTTGCCTTTTTCAAAAAATCTTCGGCATAAATATCAGTGTACCAATTGCTACATTCTCTGATAATTTCTAACGATATTACGCCATTGTATTGAATCTCTTTTAATTTGTTTGAAATATGTTTCCAGTCAATGTTCCCATCACCCGGAATAGCGTGCATATCGTCAGTTCCGTCATTATCATGCAGGTGTAGTGCAAATATCTTATCATGATAGATATCCAGAAAATTGTAACCTTTATTATAGTAGTTTTCGTGTCCGCTGTCGTAGCAAAATCCCAATCTTTCAGACTCAATATTGGAGAACAGATATTCTAATAAATCAGCATCTCCGTTATTTTCAATCGCGATATTCACACCTGTTTTTTCTGCTACATCAACCAGTCTTTTAAAATTATCCAATCCGGTAGTTGTGGGTTCAAAATCTGGTTTTTTATCTGTTAAATGTAAAACTACTGTCGGTATCTCAAGTTCGGCACAATCTAAAATTGATTGTTTATATTTTTGTAATATATCAGTAGTGTTTATGTCATTTAGCCAAATACTATTTGCCTCTAAAATAGGAGCATGCACATTCTCAATTTTCAATCCAAAACTAGACGCAAGTTCGGGCAGCTCCCATTTTATCTTTTTATAATCTTCGAGTTCATTGCCCCACCAAAGCATAATAGCGTCAAAAGAAGCATCTTTTATCATCTTGAGTCTTTCGATGTGGTCAATGTTGTAGCCGAACCAAAAATAAATTCCTGTTTTCATTAAAAAGAAAGTGGCTTTTGTTTTTGTTGTTAGAGCAAATAGCTAATTGCTTATAGTGTTGAATAATAGCTGTATAGTGGCAGATTGTGCTACGCTCTCAACCTACAAAGGTACAGAGATTTATTTTATTATCTCTCAATTTTTGACTTATTTGATAAAACTATATGAGAATGTAATAAGAAAATTGTTTTTCTGAGTAGAAAAGTAAAATTCATAATTTCAGAAAATGAAGTTATGTAAGCTATTGCTTTGTTTTGCGTGACATGTCGTGATTTTTGTGACTTTTTTAATATTATTTCTAATTCTAATCGTTTTTCTTGAAATGTTTTGCCAAATTCTTTGAAAAACTATTCAGTTTTGAAAGAAAATTCAGTAACTTTGTAGGTTGGAAGTACCATTGTAAAATTATTAGTAATCTGTCAGTTATTTAATAACTTAAAATTGCTAATTAATTCTTTATGTGCTTAATTATCAGGGTGTATTCTGGAATTAGGCAGGAAATCATAAGGAAAAGTCATTTATTTTGTTATTTTATTAGATAAAAAACATATACAAACTATAAATACTAAACATAAAAAAGACCCAAAAATGAAAAAAGGAAACAAGTACGGCACGCATCGTGTCATCGAACCGAAAGGTGTATTGCCACAACCGGCAAACAAAATCGACAACAATATGGATGAGATTTACGATAACGAAATTCTTATCGACGTACAAACTCTTAATATCGACTCGGCATCGTTTGCCGATATTTCGACAAGAGCCGGTGGCGACCACGAGAAAATTAAAGAAATTATGTTCGATATCGTGGAAAAACAAGGTAAACACCGTAATCCATGGACTGGTTCGGGCGGTATGCTTTTGGGAACTGTAGAGAAAATTGGTGATGCTCTAATCGGTAAAACAGATTTGAAAGTGGGCGACAAAATCGCTACTCTTGTTTCACTGTCGCTTACACCACTTCGTATCGACAAAATTAAAGAGATTCGTGACGATGTTGACCAGGTTGATATAGATGGTAAAGCTATTCTTTTCGAAAGTGGAATCTATGCTAAAATTCCAGCTGATTTGCCAGAAAACCTTGCATTATCGGCACTTGACGTTGCAGGTGCACCTGCACAAACTGCAAAATTGGTAAAACCGGGCGATACTGTTGTTGTTATCGGTGCAGGTGGAAAATCGGGAATGCTTTGCTGTTACGAAGCTAAAAAACGTGCAGGTGTAACCGGAAAAGTAATCGGTATCACTCACTCTAAGAGAAGTACTGACCGCTTGATGGATCTTGGTTTCTGCGACCACGTATTCCCTGCTGATGCTACACAACCGGTTCCTGTATTAGAGAAAATAGAAGAACTTACAAACGGACAATTAGCTGACGTTACAATCAATAACGTGAATATTCCGGACACAGAAATGACAAGCATCCTTATCACTAAAGATTGTGGTGTGGTTTATTTCTTCTCGATGGCTACAAGCTTTACTAAAGCAGCTCTTGGTGCAGAAGGTGTTGGCAGCGACGTTACTATGATTGTAGGTAACGGTTATACTCGCGGACATGCTGAAATTACACTTCAACTATTGCGTGAAAGCGAAAAACTAAGAAATATTTTTACGGAATTATACGCGTAAATAATAAACATAACTATTTTTTTGATTTGCGATTTATGATTGAAGTCGAATGTGTCATTATTAAATCGTAATTCGTAAATCCAAAATCTAAAATCAAAAATAAAACAGATATGACTAAATCTCGCCAATTTTTTTCACACATTCCCGATGAACAATGGAACGATTGGAAATGGCAAGTGAAAAATCGTATTGAAACGTTGGATGATTTAAAGAAATATATCCAACTAACGCCGGAAGAAGAAAATGGCGTGCGTGAATCACTCAAAACATTGCGTATGGCAATTACGCCTTACTATTTGAGTTTGATTGACCCAAATAACCCACATGACCCTATTCGTAAACAGTCAATTCCGACTATCAACGAGTTGCACGTAAGTCCTTCCGACTTGCAAGACCCGTTGCACGAAGATAGCGACTCGCCCGTACCCGGACTTACACATCGCTATCCTGATCGTGTACTTTTCTTAATCACTGATATGTGCGCTATGTACTGTCGTCACTGTACACGTCGTCGTTTTGCAGGACAAAAAGATGCGGCTTCACCAACTGAGCGTATCGAGAAAGCAATAGAATATATCGAACGCACTCCGCAAGTACGCGACGTATTGCTTTCGGGCGGTGATGCTCTTTTGATGAGCGATGACCGTATCGAATATATTTTGAAGCGTTTGCGTACTATTCCGCACGTAGAAATCATTCGTTTCGGAACTCGTACTCCGGTGGTTATGCCACAGCGTATTACAGATGAGTTTTGCGAAATGGTGAAAAAATATCACCCAATTTGGTTAAATACACACTTCAATCACCCGAACGAAATCACACCTGAATCGGCAGCAGCTTGTGCTAAACTGGCAAATGCAGGTGTTCCTTTAGGAAATCAATCGGTACTGTTGCGTGGTGTAAACGATTGTACAAACGTGATGAAAAAGTTAGTACATGAGTTGGTTAAAATCCGTGTACGTCCATACTATATATATGTTTGCGACCAATCAATGGGTATCGGGCATTTCCGTACACCTGTATCAAAAGGTATCGAAATTATTGAAAGTTTGCGCGGACATACATCAGGTTACGCGGTTCCAACGTTCGTGGTAGATGCTCCGGGCGGTGGTGGAAAAATTCCGGTTATGCCAACTTATATGGTATCGCAATCGCCAAATAGAGTGGTGGTTAGAAACTACGAAGGTGTGTTGAGTACATACACCGAGCCGGAAGACTATGTTGCTGAGTGTCATTGCGAAGATTGCGCCGGTAAAAACGAGGGTGTTGCTGCTCTATTGGCAGGTGAAAAACTATCTATTGAGCCAAAAGAGTTAGCACGCCATAAACGTAACGAACATTAAATATTTGCGATTTGGGATTTTGGATTTGGGAATTATTGTTGATTTTTTGATTTAAAGTATTTTACAATGAAACTTGAAATGCAACAAAGAACCAAAAGAGCGGCATTAGATATCATCCTTTTTTGTGATGAGTTGCCACGAAAGAGTAGTTTTTTTATTCTTGAAAAGCAATTAATGCGTTCCGCTTCATCTGTAGCAGCCAATTACAGAGCAATAGGTAGGGCAAAATCAACTGCCGATTTCATCAATAAACTGACAATTGTAGAGGAAGAAGCGGATGAAACACTGTTTTGGCTCGAAATGATAATGGAGCTTTATCATAAACCTGAAAAAGTTAAACCATTACATTCCGAAATGGAAGAGATTTTAAAAATTGTTGTAGCGAGTATCAAAACAGCGAAATCTAAACAAAATCCGAAATCCCAAATCTAAAATCCAAAATAACTTTGCCTTTTGTAGATAACATATTATCGCACCGAAGCGTTTCTATTGTTGGCTTGGAGAAGAACACCGGGAAGACCGAGACATTGAATTATGTTCTGAACAGATTGAAAACAATGGATGCGTCAATCGCTTTTACATCGATAGGAGTTGATGGCGAGCAAACGGACGTTGTTACGCGAACATCTAAACCCGAAATAGTTATTCCGAAAGGAGTAATTTTTGTTACTTCGGAAGTCCACTACCTTCAAAAGAGATTGACTGCCGAAATTTTAGATGTAAGCGAAAAAAAAACAGCTTTGGGTCGATTGGTTACAGCACGGGCAATAACGGAAGGAAAGGCTATTTTATCGGGTCCGGCTGAAACAGCCGAAATCCGAAAACTTATTGCAGAAATGGAACGGTATGGTGTACAAACCACCATTGTTGACGGTGCTTTGTCACGATTAAGTCTTGCATCGCCTGCCGTTACCGATGCGATGATTTTGGCAACAGGTGCGGCACTTTCGGCAAATATTCCGAAATTGGTGCGCAAAACAGAGTTTGTAAAACAGCTTATCGAGTTGCCAAATGTTGACGACGATTTAGCCCTAAAACTGCAACCATTAACGCAGGGAATTTGGGCAATTGATGAGCAGGAAAATATACACGATTTGGAAATCCCATCGGTGTTTCTGCTCGATAAACGAGAAAAAGATATTTTCCGATTCGGAACACGACTGTTCGTTTCGGGAGCAGTGAGCGATAAGTTATTCTCATTCCTGCGAATGCAAAATAGGAATGTGGAGCTTATCGTCAACGATTTTAGCAAAATATTTGTTTCGCAAAGAGAGTTCAATTCTTATTTAAAAGGTGGTAATTCGATATACAGCCTATTGCGAAGCAAACTGATTGCAGTAACTGTAAATCCACTTTCGCCAAACGGCATCCTTCTCGATTCCGATACTTTGCGGGAAGAGATGAAGAAGGCGTTGGGAGTGGAGGTATATGATGTTAAAAAGTTGGCTTTTGGCGGTTAGCTATTGGCTGTTGGCATTTGTGGCAAATAATATTTATTAATAAGGAAAACGAAAAATCGTAAATCTAAAATCGTAACTCGTAAATGCAAATTTAAATGCAAATAAAACAAGGTATACAACAAATCAGCGGATTCAAATATATCATTGATTCTCTGAATGTGCTTTCATCAATCGGGAGAAAGCAGTTGCTCGCTATGCCTTTTTTGACCGATAAGGCTGATATTGAAATTGCATTAACGGAAACCGAAACAGCTTGCCAAATCGCAAACAAAAAAGAGAACGAAAAATCGCTGTCGATACTTTCTACCAAACTGATGCAGTTGCGCGATATTTCGGGAACGATAAAAATTTTATCGGGCAAAAATGTGTTGAACGATATTGAACTGTTCGAGATTAAACATTTTGCTCTGTTGGCAGAGTCCATTCGTGAACTTGTGGAGGAGTTGAAAATCACATTTATCGAAATTCCGATACTCACAACCATTATCGATACACTCGACCCTGAAAAGAAACGCATTCCGCATTTTTATATTTACGACCAATACTCATCGGTTTTGACATCGTTGCGTTCGCAATTGAAGCGAATGATTGCAAACAATTCCGAAGAAAAAGATATAGAGCCTGTTCGTTATCAGGCACAAAAAATAGAGGATGAAATCCGAAAAGATATTGCCAAACAACTTTTTCCGTACGTAGATGCGTTATCAAAAGCATTGGAAGAGGTCGCCAAATTGGATATTGTATTGGCAAAAGCTACTCAAGTAAAGGATTTAGGTTTGAACAAGCCTGTTATCTGCGAAATAGAGACATCATACAAAGGACTGTTTCATCCCGAAATAAAAGCAGCTTTACAAGAGCAAGGCAAAGATTTTCAACCTGTTGATATAACAATCCCGATGCAACCTACTGTTATTACAGGAGCCAATATGGCGGGTAAAAGCGTTTTACTTAAAAGTGTTGCATTGGCACAAATAATGACTCAATACGGGTTTTACGTGGCTGCACAATCGGCAACTGTTGTTCCTGTTGAACAAATTGTAACCAGTGCGGGCGATGGCGAGGATGAACTGCAAGGACTTTCGTCTTTCGCTGCCGAAATGCTTCGTCTGAATACAACTATTGATAATGCTCGTAAAGGCATTCGTCAATTGGTGCTTATCGATGAACTTGCACGTACCACAAATCCCGTCGAAGGTAAAGCTATCGTGTGCGGAATGCTCGATTTTTTAACTCAGCATCGTATTCAGTCGCTAATAACCACGCACTACGGCATAGATACACCGTGTCGCAAATTGCGTGTGAAAGGTTTTACCGAAAACAGAAAAAACGAAAAGATAACCATTGCCAATATCAACTCTTTTATCGACTACTCGTTGGAAGAGACCACCGAAAAAGAGGTGCCGCACGAAGCGGTAAAAATTGCGGAGATAATTGGAGTGGACAAAGATATATTGGATAGAACAAAAAAGTATTTGAATAGATAACCATATGCAAAAAAGTAAAGTAGGAATAGATTTTACCAAAGTGCAACACGCGCGAGATGTTGCAGGCAAAATAGCCGCCGAAGTGCAGCAATTTGTCGATAATTACACCACAGTGGCAGTTGAAAGAACACTTTGCCGATTGGTAGGTGTTGATAATGTGGACGATACGGATACACCGCTTCCAAACGTGTTAGTTGATGACTTGAAAAACAAAAACGTGTTGGAGCACGGTGCGCTTTTCTTTCTCGGTAATGCAATTATCGAAACAGGACAAACACCACAGCAGTTAGCTGAACGTGTAGCGTCTGAAAGTTTGGATATTACATCCTTCCCGTTTCATACGAGAGAGGAAGTTGCAAAAGCATTGCAACCGTATGTAGATGCAAGTATTAAACAGATTGTTGAAAAACGTAAAAAACGTGAACACTATCTCGAAACAATCGGAGAGGGTAGTCGTCCATATCTTTACGTGATTGTTGCTACAGGAAATATTTACGAAGACGTAGTTCAGGCACAAGCAGCCGCCAGACAAGGTGCGGACATTATTGCCGTTATTCGTACTACCGGACAGAGTTTGTTAGACTACGTGCCTTACGGCGCCACTACCGAAGGTTTCGGCGGAACGTACGCTACGCAGGAAAATTTCCGCATTATGCGTAACGCTCTCGATAAAGTGGGCGAGGAGGTAGGTCGTTACATCCGTTTGTGTAACTACTGTTCGGGATTGTGTATGCCCGAAATCGCTGCAATGGGTGCGTTGGAAGGACTTGACGTGATGCTTAACGACGCGCTTTACGGTATTCTTTTCCGCGACATCAATATGCAACGTACAATGGTTGACCAGTTTATGTCGCGCGCAATCAACGGATTTGCCGGAGTTATTATCAATACGGGAGAAGATAACTATTTGACTACTGCCGATGCGGTAGAAGAGGCACACACGGTTCTTGCGTCAGATTTTATCAATGAGCAACTTGCTTTGTTGGCGGGACTACCAGAAGAGCAGATGGGATTGGGACATGCTTTCGAAATGGACCCGGAATTAGAAAACGGTTTCCTTTTTGAACTTGCTCAAGCACAAATGACTCGTGAAATTTTCCCGAAAGCACCGCTTAAATATATGCCGCCTACTAAATTTATGACAGGAAATATTTTCCGCGGACACTTGCAAGACGCACTTTTCAACATGATTGGAATTTGGACATCGCAAGGTATTCAACTGCTTGGTATGCCAACCGAAGCGATCCATACACCATTTATGAGCGACCGCTATCTCTCTATCGAAAACGCTCAATACATATTTAATAATATGAAGAATATTGGCGACGAAGTAGAGTTTAAAGAGGATGGAATTATTCAGACGCGAGCCAAAGAGGTGTTGGATAAAACTATCGCCTTGCTTGAAGAACTTCAGGAAGAGGGACTTTTTACTGCTATTGAAAAAGGTATTTTCGGAAATGTAAAACGAGCTAAAACCGGAGGTAAAGGACTTGCCGGTGTGTCGATGAAAGGCGAGCACTACTACAATCCGTTTATATCTATTATGAACCCGAAACATGAATCACGTAACACGAAACAGGAATAATTATGAGCGAAGGATTATATGATACAAGTGCTAAGGATTTTGACCAAACGTTAGACCTTACAAAAATAAAACCGTACGGCGATACGATGAACGACGGTAAAACTCAATTGAGTTTTACACTTCCCGTTCCTGCCGGAGACGAAGCTATAGAAGCAGCAAAACAGTTGTTGCGTCAAATGGGTTTCGATAACCCGCAAGTTGTTTTTCATAAAGAGCTTACAGAAGGATTTACTTTCTTTAATTGCTACGGAAGCTACACCAAAACCATAGATTATACCAAAATTCATGTTCCCAAAGTATCATCTGTTAAGTGGGGTATGGATGAGACCGATGAGTTTATCAAAGAGCATATCGGTAGAAAAATCGTTGTGGTTGGTGCCAGTACCGGAAGTGATGCCCACACCGTTGGTATCGATGCTATTATGAACATGAAAGGCTTTGCCGGACGTTTCGGATTGGAGCGTTATTCTATGTTCGAAGCTATCAATATGGGTAGTCAGGTTCCAAACGAGGAGCTTATCGCCAAAGGTATAGAGGTGAATGCCGATGCACTTTTGGTATCGCAAACCGTTACACAAAAAGATGTGCATATCAAAAATATGGTTGAACTTGTGGAGATGCTCGAAGCCGAAGGACTGCGCGATAAAGTTATTCTTTGTGCAGGCGGACCGCGTATTTCGCACGAGTTGGCAAAAGAGTTGGGCTACGATGCAGGATTCGGAATGAATACATATGCCGATGATGTGGCATCGTTTATAGCACAAGAGATGGAAAAAAGAAAAAATAATAAATAATAAATAATTTACGATTGTAGATTTACGAGTTACGATTTTAAACAGTTGTATCAAGTTTTGCCAATCGTAATTCGTAAATCCGAAATCTAAAATCAAACTTATATGGACAAAAATCAAATTAGAGAAGTTATCGCCAGGCGCGTAGCGTTAGAGTTGAAAGATGGCGATGTGGTTAACTTAGGTATTGGACTTCCCACGATGATTCCCAACTTTTTACCTGCGGGTATAAACGTTGTGTTGCAGTCGGAGAACGGAATGATTGGAATGGGAAAAACACCCGCACCGGGAGAAGAAGATCCGCACTATGTAAATGCAGGTGGTTCATCGGTATTGCCCAGTTTAGGAGCAGCTTGTTTCGACAGTGCAACATCGTTTGCCATTATTCGTGGCGGACACGTAGATGTGAGCGTTCTCGGAGCTTTGCAGGTTGATGAACAGGGAGACTTGGCTAATTGGAACATACCGGGCAAAATGGTTCCTGGAATGGGTGGTGCAATGGATTTGCTTACAGGTACTCGCCGCATTATTTTGGCGATGGAGCATACAGCTAAAGGTAATCCAAAGATTTTGAAAAAATGTACACTTCCGCTAACAGCTAAAGGTCAGGTAAATATGATTGTTACTGAGATGTGTGTTATTGAGGTAACAGAAAAAGGATTGGTTGTAACTGAAATTCATCCTGAATTTACAAAAGAAGATGTGATTGCAGCTACCGAAGCCACACTGCATTTCAGCGAAAACCTGAAACCGATGAGAGTGGCGTAATTAATATCAGCAATCACTCAAGAAATTAAGCTCTTGTGTTACTTTTGAACAGTGTAACCAACCGCTACATGCGGTTTGTTGCGTTGATAAAAGAAAGCAACAATATTCAAACAACGGGACGAACGGACTTAAAGCCGTTAGTCCCTGTACAAAAATAAAAATATAATCTATAATCTAGAGTCTTTGTTCTTTGCTCTTTGGTCTAAAGTCTAAAAGAATCCAGACTCTCGATTTTAAAAGTCTAAAAAAATAATGAAAAAAGTATTTATCGTATCAGCAAAACGCACAGCCATAGGTAAATTTATGGGCTCACTTTCAACTATAAAACCCGGACAAATGGGTGCAATAGTTATCAAATCCATTCTGGAAGAGACAGGAATGGACGTTTCAAAAATCGACTCTGTTATTGCAGGAAACGTGTTATCTGCAGGACAGGCACAAGGCGTAGCTCGTCAATGTGCTATTCATGCAGGCATTCCGGCAGAAGTTCCGGCTTATAGCATCAATATGGTGTGCGGTAGCGGAATGAAAGCTGTAATGAATGGTGTTGCCGAAATTCGTAGCGGTTCGGCATCTGTAATTATTGCCGGAGGTGTTGAAAACATGTCAGATGCAGGATATATCTTGCCATCATCTGTTCGTACAGGTATTAAAATGGGTAACTTCAATGCTGTTGACCACATGGTAAACGACGGATTGACAGATGCTTTCAATAATTACCACATGGGAATTACTGCAGAAAATATTGCTGAAAAATTCAATATCACTCGAGAAGAGCAAGACGATTTCGCTTTCAAATCGCAACAAAAAGCTATCGCAGCAGTTGATGGCGACAAATTCAAAGCGGAGATTGTTCCCGTTGAGATCGTTACTCGCAAAGAGACTATCGTTTTTGATAAAGACGAATTCCCAAATCGTACAAGTACACCTGAAAAATTAGCAAAACTTCGTCCCGCATTCAAAAAAGACGGAACAGTTACAGCAGGAAACGCATCGGGAATTAACGATGGTGCATCTTTCGTAATGCTTGCCGATGAGGAAGCTGTTGCTAAATACGGATTGAAACCGTTGGCAGAAATTGTTGCCGTTGGTGAAGGTGGCGTAGCACCCGAAGTAATGGGCTTGGGACCTGTTCCTGCTATTCGTAAAGCGTTGCAACGTGCAGAGATGAAACTTTCGGAAATGGAAATTATCGAGCTGAATGAGGCATTTGCATCTCAATCGCTTGGAGTTATTGCAAGTCTTATCGACGAGCACGGAGTTACTCGCGAATGGATTGACGAACACACAAACTTACACGGTGGAGCTATCGCATTAGGACACCCAATTGGTGCATCGGGCAACCGTATTCTTGTTTCGTTGGTTCACGAATTGCAGATGTATAACAAAACTTACGGTTTGGCATCGCTCTGCATTGGTGGCGGAATGGGAACGGCTATAATTTTGAAGAAAGCGTAAGATTAAATATTTGAGTAGAGACGCGGCACGTCGCGTCTCTATTGTTTAATAATCATTCACTAATAACGGATGCTGTGTATAAGCAATATTATACGTTAAATCTAACTTTATTCTCAATCTTAAATCATAACTGTTTCGATACAAACAAAATATTTGTTTTGATATAAACGAAATAAATATTTCGATTGTAACAAAATATTATTATATTTGCAACAAAATATTTTTGTAAGATGAAACAAGATGAAATATTACAAATAGCAGAAGAACAAAATAATAATCTTGCCGAAATTGATAATTCAAATACAGTTAAGCGTGAATTATGGTCTCAATTACCTGTTATTCGCACTCATGCGTTAGTGATTTCAGGTATTAGAAGGTGTGGCAAAAGTACTCTTATGCAACAATTTATGCAGGAAAATTTTAAAGATTTTTTCTTTCTTAATTTTGAAGATATCCGCTTGTATAATTTTGAGACTAAGGATTTTATCTTACTGAATAATGTAATCAACAATTCAGGCAAACGTTCTCTAGTTTTTGATGAGATTCAGATTGTTGAAGGTTGGGAAATGTTTGTAAGGCAAAAATTGGATGAGGGTTTTCAGGTGTCTGTTACCGGCTCTAATGCTCAGATGCTTAGTGCAGAGCTTGGAACTAAACTTACCGGAAGACATATAACCAAGGAACTTTATCCGTTTTCTTATCGGGAGTTTATCAAATACAAAAATCTGAAAGCTAATGAAAATTCTTTTTCTGAATATTGCACGGTAGGAGGTTTTCCGGAGTACATTCAAACCGGAATTGATGAAATTTTAGAGGCTTTGATAGACGATATTATTCACAGAGACATTTCCACAAGATATGGAATAAAGGATATTGTTCCATTGAAGAGGCTTTGCTCATATATTCTATCAAATTCAGGAACACTTGTTTCGCCTACAAAACTTACACAAATTATCGGTGTAAAAGCACCTTCAACTATTCTCAATTATTTTAACTATTTCGAGACAAGCTATTTCGTAGCAATGATGCCAAAGTTTGATTGGTCGCTTAAAGCTCAGATGCTTGCACCAAAAAAAATGTATGTAATTGACCCGGGATTCATTCAAATTGGTAGTACAAACTTTTCCGAGAATAGAGGTCATATTCTCGAAACAATTATATATTGGGAATTACGAAGAAAGTATAAAGAACTTTATTATTTTAATCAAAACAATTGTGAGTGTGATTTTTTGGTTAGAGATAAGAGTAAAGTTGTTCAGGCTTTTCAGGTTTGTTGGGAAATTAATTCCGATAATGAGGAGCGAGAGGTAAGAGGAATAGCCGAAGCAATGCAACAATTTAAGTTAGATAAAGGCATTATAATAACTGCTAATCAAAAAGATACAGTTAGGTATGAAGATTTTTTTATAGATGTCGTTCCGGTGTATGAGTTTTTAGGATAAATATTAATCAAACAAAATAAACAGAAAAATAAACAGAAAATATGGAAGAGAAAAAAGTAATTATTCAAAAAGATAATCATATAGCAACAGTTACCATTAACGAGCCTAAAACGCTCAATGCTTTAAACAGCAAATTGTTGGAAGAGTTGGGAGTAGCTTTCGATTCGTTGGCAGCCGATAAAGATGTACGTGTAATCATTCTTACCGGAGCTGACCGTGCGTTCGTTGCAGGAGCCAATATTCAGGAGATGTCAGACTTAAATTACGAGGAAGCTAAAGTTTTCGGAGCGAAAGGTGCATCGGTTTTTCGTAAAATCGAAACTTGTCCGCAACCTGTAATCGCGGCTGTAAATGGTTTTGCTTTGGGTGGCGGAAGCGAACTGGCATTGGCTTGCGATATTCGCATCGCATCAGAAAAAGCAAAATTCGGACAACCCGAAGTCGGTTTGGGCATTACACCCGGATTTTCGGGAACACAACGTTTGCCACGCATCGTAGGTCAGGCAAAAGCGAAAGAGCTTATTTATACTGCAAAAGTTATTTCTGCAGCAGAAGCTTTGGAAATTGGTTTGGTAAATCAGGTTGTAGCACCCGAATCGCTGATGGAAGAGGCGCAAGTTTTGGCGGCAACTATCGCAAAACAAGCACCTATTGCTGTTCAGAAATCGAAAAAAGCAATCAACGATGGTTGGGATATGGCTATTGACAAAGGTATTGACTACGAAGTTGAACTTTTTGCTCAATGTTTCGAGACAGAAGACCAAAAGAACGGAATGAGTGCTTTTTTAAAGAAAGAAAAAGTAGAATATCAAGGTAAATAAATGAAAATGAGAAATTTAATTATCACTGCTTTTATACTTTTTTCATTGTCAATTTTCGCTCAAAACCAACAAACAGGTGCCGATAAATTTTTCGAAAATCTGAAATCTCATTGTGGAAAATCGTATGAAGGTGTTATTACTGCAGGAGGAAAAGCTGGTGACGGATTCACAGGAGAACGTCTGACAATGCAGGTTTTGAGTTGCGATGAAAATGTGATAAAAATTCCTTTCAATGTGGGAGATAATTACTCTCGCACGTGGATTCTTACCAAAAAACCGAACGGATTTATCGAGTTGAAGCACGACCACAGGCTATCTGACGGTTCACATGACGAAGTTACTATGTACGGTGGCACATCTACCAACACAGGTTCTGAAACGGTGCAGTTTTTCCCTGCCGACCAAGAGACTTGCGATTTAATATCGTATGCTGCTACAAACGTGTGGTGGATTACTTTAGATGACAATCACTTTACATATAATTTGCGGAAAGTGGACACCGATCGTCTTTTCACGGTTACATTCGACTTAAAAAATCCAATCGAACCACAACCAAAACCTTGGGGTTGGGAAGATTAGGTTTATTTCGGATTTGGGAATTTTGAATAGGTGTTTTATAAACAAGAATATACATATATTGAATAAATAAACGGCTAAATGCCAAAACAATCAAAATAATAAACATGAAAATAGCAATTATAGGAACAGGAACAATGGGCAACGGAATAGCCCAAACATTTGCACAAGGTGGTTACAATGTGGTAATGAAAGACCTGTCGGATGAGTTGTTGCAACGTGCATTGCAAAATATCGACAAAAGTTTGGCGCGTATAGTCTCAAAAGAAAAAATGACTGAAGATGAGAAAACGCAAGTTCTAAGTCGCATCAAAACCACTTTGACTTACGATGATATAAAAGATGCCGATTTGGTAGTGGAAGCCATTGCCGAAAACATGGAGTTGAAAAAGCGTGTTTTCAAAGAGTTGGACGAAGCTTGTAAACCCGAATGTGTTTTGGCTACAAATACATCGTCGCTGTCAATTACAGAGATTGCCGCTTGCACGAAACGTCCCGATAAAGTTATCGGTATGCACTTCTTCAATCCCGTTCCGGTATTGAAATTGGTGGAAGTTATCCGCGGACAATTGACATCTGACGAAGTTTATAACTTTGTTTCGGATATGGCGAAAAAAATCGGAAAAGTGCCTGTGGAAATAAACGAAGCACCCGGTTTTTTGGTAAATCGTCTGCTTATCCCTATGATTAACGAAGGAATCGGTGCTCTTGCCGACGGTGTAGCATCGAAAGAAGATATTGATGAAGCGATGAAGTTGGGTGCAAGTCATCCTATTGGACCGCTCGCTCTTGCCGATTTAGTTGGCTTGGATGTTTGTCTTGCAATTATGGAAGTACTACATCACGAGTTTGGCGATGACAAATATCGTCCACATCCGCTACTGCGCAAAATGGTTCGTGCAGGACTATTGGGCAGAAAAACAGGAATCGGATTTTACGACTATAGAAAATAATAAAGTATTATTATAGGGTGGGGATATTCCACAAAAACAAAGCGGTGGTCTTATAAAACAAGACCACCGCTTTTATTATCTGATTATAACCTAAATCAATTATTCAGCCTGGTTATCTATATTCTCTTCCGGAACAATAAGTTTGTATCCTTTTCCGTGGATGTTGATAATTTCGATATCCGGTGCATTTTTAAGCAGTTTACGCAATTTGGTAATATAAACGTCCATACTACGTGCATTGAAGTATGTGTCTTCTTCCCAAATTTGTTTTAGAGCGTGATTTCTTTCCAAAATATCGTTAGCATAAGCACACAACAGAGCCAATAGTTCAGACTCTTTGGTTGTAAGTTTGGTTTGCTCATCACCAATGGTTAGAATCTGTTTTTGAGTATCAAAAATCATTGAACCAAAGTCGTAAACTTGTTGTTCTTTGTTTTTCTTACCTCTCACACGGCGAATAATTGCTTCAATACGAAGTACCAACTCTTCCATGCTGAATGGTTTGGTAATGTAGTCGTCTGCACCTGCTTTAAAACCTTCAAGAACATCCTCTTTCATGTTTTTTGCAGTTAGAAATATTACAGGAATTTCTGTATTAATACTTCTAATCTCTCTTACAAGTGTAACACCGTCTTTTTTTGGCATCATCACGTCAACGATACACAGATCGTATTTGTTTTTCAGAAAACCTTTAAATCCGGCTTCACCATCAGGATATAAGTCTGTTTCAAATCCTTTTGCTTGTAGATATTCTCTAAGCAACATGCCAAGATTCTCGTCATCTTCGCATAAAAAAATGTTCAATTTTTCTTCCATATTATTTTTGTGTTATTACGGGTAAACTAATTATAAATTTCGTGCCTTTGCCTAAATCGCTTTCGGCGCGAATAGTTCCATTTAAATCTTCTACTATTTTTTTTACGTACGCAAGTCCCAATCCAAATCCTTTCACATCGTGCAAATTACCGGTTGAAACGCGAAAGAAACGGTCGAATATTCTTTTAACATCCTCTTTCTTAATTCCTATCCCGTTGTCCTCAACCGAAACAACAACTTTGTTGCCTTCGTTTCTTGTTCTTATCATTAGCTCGGGAGCCACATTATCTTTTTTATACTTCAATGCATTGTCCAACAGATTAAACAGTACATTGGTAAAGTGCATTTCGTCGATATTGACAACAGAATTTTCTGCTTTAAGATCAATATCGAGCGTTCCATTCAATTTCTCAACTTTAAGAAAATGTGTGTTTGCAACGCTCACGATAATGTCGTTTAAGTCAACCTCTTTCATTTTTAAAGTTGCTTTTTGCTTATCGAAAAGAGACATTTGTAACACTTTCTCTACTTGAAAACTCAAACGTTTGGTTTCGTCATTTATAATTCCCGTTACATGCTTATATACTTGAGGCGATTTGGTAATTGATTCGTCTTTAAGCATTTGAGCTGCAAGAGATATGGTGGAAACCGGAGTCTTCAACTCATGAGTCATATTATTTATAAAGTCGTTTTTCATTTCAGACAAACGCTTCTGTCTGAACAGGTTCACAATCGTAAATATAAATATTACCAATAGTATAAAGGTAAATATCAACGACGGAACAAAGAACGAGAGCTCACTATAGACGAAACTACGCATTGTCGGAAAATATACTTTCAGCGAATTTAGTTTCGATGGCGGGTCATTTGGGAATAAAATTTGCGTGTAAACGGCACTTTTATCCTTATCTGAAAATCCCGGCGATGTATATACCACTCTGTTTGTATGGTCTGAAACCTGGAAACTGTATGGTACATTAAGACCATTATTTGTGAGTTCAAATTTGATATATTTATCTAAATCGCTGAAGTTGATGCGCTCTTCTATAGGGTCATCACTCGCTTTGTACAATAATTTATATATCACTTCAATGAGCAACGCCTGCTCATGTAAATATCTTTTCAGTAGCGACTGCTGCATTCCGAGTTGTGTTTTTGGTATTGTGTTTGCTCCGTGATGAGGAGATAGAAACACTCCACCACCAATATCACTTATCGGTTTCAGACTTTGTGTCGGTTGCTCAATTCCTATCTCTTTTGTATTCGGATTTGTAATGTTTCCTACTCCCGATTTCGATGCAGCCTTAGCTGAATTTGACAAATTGTACTTTGTACGTTTATTGTCAGTTTCGAGCATATCAGTCTCTAAATATCTATAGGTCTGATCTTGCTCTAAATCTCTAGATACGTTGTAAAGACTACGTTTTGCCATCTCGCTAAACTGTTGTCTCCTAACAGCCATACTCGACTTCATGTATTTCACTTGCAAAAGAAGTAGTGCAAAAAATGCAACAAACATTACCAATGCCAGTAACCAAATCGTTGACTTTTTCATACTCTTTTTTCTCTACTTCATGCTGTTTAAATACAATCGTAACATCTTTGTATTACGTACCTAGATATTATTTTAACAAATAAACGACTTTTTTGTTTAACACTTCATCTTAAAATTAAAAAAAATGCGAAAAAGGACACTCTTGTAACTTTATTTAACGCGAATGTTAAAATCAATACCTTGTTTTAAGGAATATTTAAATTAGGGCTGGTTTTATATTATAGTATTATGGTTAATAAAAAAGTACACTCTGTTACAAAAAGAGTGTACTTTTATTTAATTTGTAAGTTTCATTTACTTGGTCGTGATTTCAATTTTAGCTGAGCGCAATCCTTTTGCAGAAGCCTTTAAAACTATTTTACCAGGTGTTTCGGTAGATTCTACAATTGCAGTAAGCTTTCCGCTAAACAGGTGCATTTGCGGCATATGAAACAGATCGAGGCAAGTAGCATCACCATTGGCTCCGGCACGGTAAACGCCTTGTCCCGAAACATCAAATTTAACCAAATGGCCGGCATTAGGACATGGATTACCATTTTTATCTACCACCGATACGGTAATAAAAGATAGGTCTTTCCCATCGGCGTTGATTACATTTCGGTCAGCTTCCAACACAATACGGTACGGTTTACCTGCAGTATGAATCTCTTTTTCTGCAACTGCTTTTCCGGTCTCGTCGTAAGCTACAACCTTTACTGTTCCCGGTTCATAACGAGTATCCATCCACATCAATCGATATCTTTTCTGACGTTCGAACGATTTTTGTGCCTCAGCGGAATAAGTTCCCTCGTTTGGAATGGATAAATCTTTGGTTCGTTTACCTTGACTTTTGCCGTTGATAAACAGTTCAGCCGAAGGATAATTGGTATAAACAAAAATTGGTGTTACTTCGCCCTCACGTCCTTCCCAATTCCAATGCGGAAGAATGTGCAAAGTTTCAGCTTCTTTATTCCAATGGCTGCGATATAGATAGAATCTATCTTTAGGAATTCCAGCTAAATCAACGGCTCCAAACAGCGAACTGTGGCTGGGCCATGCACTGTAATAGGGTGTCGGTTCACCCAAATAGTCGATTCCCGTCCAGATAAATTCACCGATGCAGTAGTGCAAATCATCGTGTTTTATGAAGTTGTCTTCGGGAAGGTCAGACCAACCGCAGTGCTCTACATCGTAAGAGGAGGCTTGGTGGTCGTCATACATAGCCATTGAACGACGCTCAACCGGGAATTTGTAAACTCCGCGAGAGCTCAATGTGGATGCAGTTTCGCTACCCAATACAATCTGTTGTGGCAATCGCTCGTAAGCCTCTTCGTAACGGAAAGGACGATAATTGAATCCGGCAACATCTATTGTTGCAGCCATATAGTTAGAGAAAACATTATCGGGACGATCCATACCGTTAGTAACCGGACGGGTAGGGTCTTCTCTGTGGCAAATATCTTGCAGGAAACGAGCTACTTTTGCTCCTTCTCTTACGCTTTGCTCTTCCACTTCGTTACCGATGCACCACATTACCACACTTGGATTGTTACGGAAATGATGCAACACGTTTACTAAATCTTTTTCAGCCCACTCGTTGAAATATCGGTTATAACCGTTTCTCACTTTTGGAATTGCCCATTCATCGAAGGTCTCAATCATCAGCATCATACCCATTTCGTCGGCAATGCGTACATATTCGGGAGCAGGCATATTGTGCGATGTGCGAATGGCGTTTACACCCATATCCTGCATTGTACGAATTTGTCGGCGAATGGCAGCTTCATTTACGGCGGCACCCAATGGACCTAAATCGTGATGCAGGCAGACTCCTTTGAATTTAATTTTTTCGCCGTTCAGATAGAAACCGTCATTTGGTTTTATTTCGATAGTGCGAATACCGAAAGTTGTGGTGTATTCGTCAAAAATTTCGGACACTACTTCACTTGTGCCTTTACTCCCTTCCGAAAGTGTTGATTCAACTGTGTATAGAGTCGGATTTTTCAGTGTCCAACGTTCAGGGTTATCCACATAAAGTGTTTGACTGATTTCGTTACCGTTGTATTTTGTCAACTCTGTACCAACTTTAGAAACAATTACTCCTTTATTGTTCTTTATAACAGTTTTCAAAAAATATGATGCATTTTCCGAAGCGTTTTCAATTTTAGTTTTTACATTGATTTCGGCAAAATCATCATTTACAACAGGCGTGGTAACATATGTCCCCCAAACAGGGATATGAGTTTTGTTTGTAACTATAAGATGCACATTGCGATATAATCCGGCTCCTGGATACCAACGTGATTGCTCTTCAAAATTTTCTAAACGAACAGCCAAAACGTTATTTTTTCCATCGCTATTGATAAAAGGTGTAATATCGAAATGGAACGTATTGTAACCATGTTTCCACTCACCAACCTTTTTACCGTTTACAAACACGTTTGCATTGCTCATAGCTCCGTCGAATTTAATCGAAACCTTTTTGTCCTTTGAAAAATTGGGAATTGAAAATGTGTTTCGATACCATCCGGCTCCGGTAAATGGTAGCCCGCCTGTTCTTCCGTAGTGTTCAATAGCGGTAGTTTGACCATCTTGTACAATCGCCATCCGATGAATATCGTTCGATTTGTCGAATGGTCCGTAAATTGCCCAGTCGTGTGGTACTCTGACCGATTGCCAATTAGTGTCGTCGAAATTAATGTTGGCTTGCTCTGGATTGTCATTACGAGTGAATTTTCAGCCTTTTTCTAGCATGGTTTCGGTGCGAATCTGAGCAAAAGCGGTTACCTGAATCGAAAATAGCAAAATAGCTAAAATGGATAATTTATTTCTCATATTACTGTTTTCATTATATACATTTATAATACAAAGAAAATAAATTTTCGCTGCATTACATAACTAAAATGATATTTTAATAATAATTGCCCGGTTTAACTAAACGGGTAGGTAAATAAAAAGAGAATGTCTTAAATTTAAAGACACCCTCTTTTAGTTTTGATATTATTTATACAGATTTATATCTGTTATTCTGCAGCAGCTTCTGTGCTTTCTTCTGTAGCGGGAGCTTCTTGTGCTGTTTCTTCCGAAACGTTTTCTACAACTTCTTCAGTTGCTTCTTCAGCTTCCGGTGCAGGTGCATTAGCAGCTTCTAATTCTGCTTTTTTCTGAGCTATTTTTTCTGCTCTTGCTTTATTCACCTCTGCTTCAGCAGCTTTTCTTGCTTTATCTTCAGCGCGTTGTTTCTCTTCTTCTTTTAGTTTTCCTGAATGAAGAGCTTGTTGTTTGTTAGTTTTCCAAGCGTTGAAACGTCTTTCTGCTTCTGCTTCGTCAAAAGCACCTTTTGCTACACCTCCAAGAAGGTGTTTTTTCAAATATACGCCCTCGTTCGATAAAATATTACGAACTGTGTCGGTTGGTTGAGCACCTGTTTGCAGCCAGTACAAAGCTCTATCGAAATCTAAAGTGATGGTAGCAGGATTTGTGTTCGGATTGTAAGATCCTATCCTCTCTATGTATTTTCCATCCCGTGGAGCTCTGCTATCTGCAACAATAACTTGATAAAAAGGATAATTTTTGCGTCCTCTTCTTTGTAAACGAATTTTTGTTGCCATTTAGTAATGCTTTAATTATTAATTTATTATTGTTTGCTTAAATCCGAATCTTTTTCGGAATTTTTAAATGCGGATGCAAAGGTAGTGATATTTTTTCACGTAACAAACTGTTTAGCATGTAATTTTTTAAAAAACAGAATAATCCTTTTTATACCACATAGGTACATAGAAAATATAGTTTAGAGAAAAGGAAATATCGATACAAGTTTTACATAGAATACTTTTTTATACATAGTAGCATAGCTACTATAACTATTGTATAGCTATTAATTTCTATGCATGAAAAACTATGTCTCTATGTGGTTATTAACTGAGCAGGATATTCATATTTCAAAAAATCAATCAAATCCGTCTCTGTCTATCACACCTTTTTCGTAGTAATGCTTCACATTTTGCATATCGGTAACCAGATCAGCTACATCGATAAGCTCTTTTGGTGCGTATCTGCCTGTAATGATTACTTCAGTTTGCGGATTCCTTTTTTGTAGCATTTCCAGAACGTTATCAACGGTGATAAGATTGTAGAAAATAGCGATGTTTAGCTCGTCCAAAATAACCAGATCGTATTCGCCACTTTGCAAAATTTCTGAACATTGTTCCAATCCTGCCTGAGCAAACTCAATATCTGTTTCGTTTGGTTTTCGGTTGATAAAACAGCCGTTGCCAAACTGTTTAATAGTCAGATTTTCGAATCTCTCTGTCAGTTTGTTTTCATGTGTCGGCAGATTTACTACAAATTGTGCAATAAGTACTTTGTGCCCTGCACACAGAGAGCGAACAGCCATTCCGTAGGCTGCCGATGTTTTACCTTTACCGTCGCCGGTATATATTTGAATGAAGCGTTGTTTTGTCAATTTATCCTCTCCTTATTTAATCAATTTCATTCTTATAATTCTCACATCTTCTGTAGGACGGTCTTGACGATTTGTTTCTACTTTTGAAATTTTTTCTGCAACCTCCATACCTTTAATAACTTCGCCAAACACGGTATAACTGCCATCAAGATGCGGAGTACCGCCAATTGTTTGATAGTCTGCACGTGCTTTTTCGCTCAAAATGTAGGTTGAATCTTTTATGCTTTTGTTTTGTCTAATATTGTTCTCTTCTATTTGGTCGAGTTGCTCTTTAGAGAATTTTTTTCCTGTCACGATATAAAACTGGCATCCCGACGAAGCTCTTTGAGGATTTACATTATCTCCTTGTCTTGCAGCAGCCAATGCGCCGTATTTATGATAAATTGCCGGTGTGCGAATCTCTGCCGGAAGCTTGTATCCAACATCGCCGCTACCTAATCTTGCGGTTGCTGTAGCGTTTTTCGATTCAGGGTCACCACCTTGAATCATAAATTCGTTTATAACTCTGTGAAATAGTGTTCCGCTGTATAAATCAGATTCAACCAATTTAATAAAGTTGTCACGATGTAAAGGCGTTTCGTTGTACAGTTTTATGATAATATCGCCTTGAGTTGTCTCAATTAAAACTTTTTGTTCTTTGTTCTTATTCATTTTTAGTGTGTTGCAAGATATTGCAAACAGGCATAATGTGATGATTAATAAATTTCTTGATAATTTTTTCATATTGAAGTATATATTTTTTTAAATGTTTGAGTAAAATGATTGTTTGTATTATAATTCTCTTGCCAGTTTTATCCATTCAAATTTTGCGTTTGATGGTGAGATTTCGTTCCAATTTTCTGTGTCAAATGTAAAACAGATTGCAGATGCTGTTGGCAAATTGTCTAATCGGACACCCAGAAAATTTACTAAATCTGTCAATCCAGGGTTGTGACCAACCAAAATGCAACTTGTTGCTGTATCGGATAGTTTGCCGACAGATTTAAGTATTGTATTTACTGAAGCCAGATACAGCGCAGAGTCTGAAATAACCTCTTTAGTCTGATATTTCATCGATTTTGCAGCATTGTTTGCCGTATCGAAAGCTCGTTTTGCCGTGGATGTTAATATAATATCGGGCATTCCGAACTTTTCTAATAGGAAAACTCCCATATCTGAACTGTTCGCTTTTCCGCGTTCGTTTAGCGGACGGTCAAAGTCATCGAGAAAAGAGTTGTCCCACGATGATTTTCCGTGTCGTAAAATAACAAGTCGTTTCATTATTTGTGTTCAATTGTTGTGAGCGAAATATTTTATGCAAAAATACAACATTTTATGACTAAATAATTGTAAAACACACATATTCTTTTTTATTATTTCTTTATATTTGCAAGATACATTTGAAAAATATAAAATCAAAATAAATTATGTCTAAAAAAATATTAGTTACAGGTGGAACCGGATATATTGGTTCGCATACTGTGGTTGAGTTGCAACAATCGGGTTACGAGGTTGTTATTGTAGATAATTTGTCAAATTCGAGTGCCGATGTAATAGAAGGCATTACTAAGATTACCAATATACGTCCTGCTTTTGAGAAGATAGATTGTGGCGATATTGATTCACTGAGGTCTGTTTTTAAAAAGCACAATAATATTGAAGGTATTATCCATTTTGCGGCAAGTAAAGCTGTTGGCGAATCGGTTCAAAAACCTTTGTTGTATTATCGCAACAATCTTGTTTCGCTGATTAACTTGTTGGAGCTGATGCCCGAATTTGGCGTTAAAGGTATTGTTTTCTCCTCGTCATGTACTGTTTACGGTGAGCCTGATAATAATCCTATCGATGAAAATGCACCAATAAAACCTGCTGCATCGCCATACGGCAATACAAAACAGATAAGCGAAGAGATTATTCACGACTTTATAAATTCAGGTTCAAAGGTGAAAAGTATTATCTTGCGCTATTTCAACCCGATAGGTGCACATCCATCGGGACAAATTGGCGAGTTGCCTATAGGTGTTCCGCAAAACCTGGTTCCATATATTACACAAACAGGTATGGGTATCAGAGAAAAGCTGAGCGTATTTGGCGATGACTATAATACACCCGACGGAACTTGTATTCGCGACTATATCGATGTTGTTGATTTGGCAAAAGCGCACGTTGTTGCTTTGACACGTATGTTTGAGAACAAATCGGAAGATAAAATAGAGATTTTCAATTTAGGAACCGGAACCGGACTGTCTGTATTGGAACTAATAAAAGTTTTTGAGAAAGTAACAGAAAAACCACTTAATTATCAAATAGCCGGACGTAGAGAAGGCGATATCGAACAGATTTGGGCAAATCCGGAAAAAGCAAACGAAGTTCTCGGTTGGAAAGCTGACACAAATATTGAAGATACTATGGCTAATGCATGGAAGTGGCAGCAGTATCTGCGTGAAAAGAGAATAATGTGATAAGTCGGTATTTTATAAGTACCCAACTGTTGTGTTGCTTTCGATATTCGGACTTGATCACGTAATAGTGCATTGCGGTTTGAACCCGCATTGCACATAAAAGCGTTTTATATATTTTTTCTTTATTATGCACAATGCGGACTTTTATAGCCGCAATGTGCTATCGGTCTTTAGCTTCAATGTGCTGTTACTAGATAAAATCTTCATCTGTTTTATCAATCAACAATTTATCTGTAATAAATTTAATATCATTGATGTCGATATTTAGCATTTCAAGAGCTAATTTCTTGTTGATGAGCTTTCCAGATCTTTTTCCAATATAATCAGGATACGAAGAGTATTCCCAGTCTTCAAGCTTATCAACTAATCCTGCTAATATCGGATTTTGATGGATGTACATAAAGCATTGAAGTAAGTAATCATTCTTAGCATCATTCAACATTTTGGCTTTGGTTGTGTGGGCAAAAAGTGAACCTTGTCTTTTTTCTTGTTTATTAATAGCTTGGGTATATGAACTTAACATTGTACCAATATTTTTAGATAATATTTGGACACCATTCTTAAAATTTTTTGTTGAAACCTCAACTCCTTTTTCATTTACCACTATTAAAAAATGAAAATGATTTGGCATTAGACAATAAGATAAAATGTCGGCATAGGGAGAAACGTATTTTTTGACATTACGTAAGAAATAGAGATAATTTTCTCTTGTGAAAAAGATTATTTCATTACTTCTATTATATATGTGGTATGTGGCATCGCTTTCGTAAATCATAGAAACTGTTTTGTTTTTTGTTTTTGTACATTGCGGTTAGAATCCGCATTGCACATAAACACGACTTCTTTGTTTTTCTTTATTATGCACAATGCGGACTTTTATAGCCGCAATGTGCTATCGGTATCCAACAGCAATGTGTCCACTTACCACTCAGCCAATACCCTTACATTTAACTGGCGAAGTGTAAGGTAGTTGGGTACTGCATATTGTTGTTGGTGAACGTCGGTTACCCAATAGTATGAGTTTACGTTGTGGATATTCAACAGGTTGAAAACGTCAAGACCTATCCAGATGTTTTTAAACGAGTTCCAGAAAGAATTTTTGTGCCTTAAACTGCTGTCTTTGCTAAAGGCTTGCCACGAAAATCCCATATCTATTCTTCGATAATTTGGAGCACGGAAAAAACCTTTATCATAACCAAGTCCGGGTGCAGATACTGGTAATCCTTGCGACCAAATGGCTACCAGACTCATTTTTAGTCGTTCATATTTTGGGAAATAGTCTTGGAAATAAAGAGAAATATTGTATCGCTGGTCGGTTGGAATCGGCACTTTTACACCATTTAACGTGTGTTCCGCTTTCATCAACGAAAAACTTAGCCAACTGTCGGTGCCGGGAACAAATTCACCAAACAGTTTCATATCTATTCCGGTTGCATATCCATTCGTGAGATTTTCACCATAATATCTGATTTTTACATTATCAACCGTATAAGGAACCAAATCGGACAATATTTTGTAATAAACTTCCGAAGTGAACTTAAACGGTCTGTCTAATAGGCGGAAAAAGTAGTCTCCACCCAATACAAAATGTATCGATTTTTGCGATTTAATCTTATCGTTAAGTTCAATAAATGAGTTTCCATATTCATCTACAACAGCTCTTTGAAACTCTTTGTAGAAAGGCGATTGGTAATACATTCCGCTTGCAAAGCGCAGCATAAGGTTTTGGTTATTGAGCATATACGATATTGCTGCTCGAGGACTGAAAATAAATTCCTTATTAAATGTCCAGTAACTTCCTCTAACACCAGCCGTTAAAGTAAACATGCCATTGCTTACTTGAAATCTGTATGTATCTTGCAGATACGCAGAAAAGCGACTGCTATTTACCTTGTTTGATGAATACAAGTTTGAGATTACGTTTACGGTTTCGCCATTGTATGGAAGAGAATATCCTGCCGAGTCGCGCATTTCCCATTCAACGATTTTATCTGTAATCTTTTCTAAATTAGCTTGTAATCCTAATTGAAAGTTGTGTGTGCCAATTTTATAATTTGCAAATCCGGAAATTGAAGAAACAGCCGCATTAAGTCTGTTACGTGCATGTTCGTGATAAGCGCCTACCCCAAGAAGATTTCCGGTAGAAGATTCTCCTGTTTCGGGGTCAATATTTAGTTCGCTTAGCCAATACTCACCCGATATGTCGTAAGCCTCCACTTCGTCGGAGATAAATGAAGAGACTTGCAATCCTGCAGTTGTTCTTTCCGATAATTTCCCTTTAAGCACAAGTGCTCCAAAAAGTGTGCTGAATCGGTCTTTTTCCCAACCATCGAAATATACCTTAAAGTTTTGAACATTAGCCAATGTGCCGAAGGAGGTTTCTCTTGTTTTGGGTGTAAACTCGTAACTGTTTTGCGAGACGTTACCCAAAAAACTGATTTCCCAATCGGGTGTAAAATTGTAGGTCAGATATGTTTGAGCATCAAAAAACTTGGGATTGTATTCGCCTTTGGTTTGCATTGTGCCGAGTAGTGACTGATTGGTTTTGTATCTTACACCTGTAACCTGAGAATATCTCTTTCCCGAACTTCCCACATAAAGATTTCCACCCATAAGACTGGCAGATGCCGCAGCTTCAAACTCTTTTGGTTTTTTATATTGAATATCGAGTACCGACGACATTTTATCGCCATATTTTGCGTCGTATCCTCCGGCAGAGAAATTTACATTCGATGTCATATTAGGGTTTATAAAACTAAGCCCTTCTTGCTCGCCGGAACGTATCAGCAAAGGTCTGTAGATAGCAATTCCGTTTACATAGACAATATTTTCGTCGTAATTACCGCCTCGCACATTATATAGTGAACTCAATTCGCTGGTTGAACTAACTCCGGCAAAGGTTACAATAAGCGACTCAATACTACCGCCGGAAGGGTCGGGTAGCAACTTTATTTTTTCAACATCCAAGAATTCGGTTCTCGATGTTTCACGACGTGTGGCTACAACCGTAAACTCCTCAAGTTCCATAGTACTTTCGCGCATCACCACGTTAAGAGTAATATTACTTGATAGTTTTGGTAAAATACGTTGTGTTTTGTGGTATCCAAGACATGAAAATACAATAGTTGTAGAGTCTTGTGGGGTTACATTTATCGAGTATTTTCCCTGCAAGTCGGTCATTGTACCAGATGTTGTACCTTTTACATGTATTGTTACCAATTCAATTGGCTTGCCATCTAAGTCACTAACAACGCCGCTCACTTTATAAGTTTGAGCAAATATTGTTGCAGAAATAAATAAAAAAGAAAATATTATTAGTAGTTGTTTCATCGTTTTTTTGTGCATATTTTTTACTAACGAGAAAATCAGTCGTATATTTTATTGGCAAAGAAATTTAGAAATGACCAGTTTATTCTGTACCACCTTCGGCTTGCCTGCTGCTTTCCGCCAAATTTTAATAGAAAACGAGACCTGTTTGAGAGTTTATTCAGAAATCCTGCATCCATAAAATCGAAAATGTGATACCCGTTTTTTTCTGCAAACTCCATCGCGGAATAAATTGTGAATACACTTGGCGATAGAAACTGATAACTTTTATCTTTTCCCCAATAGTATAGACAGATAGCTTTTTTCTGCTCAAAACCTAAAATAATACCTCCGATAATCTTACCGTGATAGCGGGTAATAAAAATTTTTCCTTTGCCTTCAGATATGTAATATTTATAAAAGTTTTCGAATGAGCAGTAGGGTGGGAAACGTCGTGTAACTTTCCAGTTTTTAGCCTCTTCCACCAATTTGTATATTTCGGGAAGTTTATCGTGTGATGTCAATTCCTCAACGAAAACACCTCTCTTTTTTGCTCTGTTAAATTGGTTTTTACGCTTTACTGTCATTTGGTTCCAAACATTTCGCTTTCTTTGAAGGGTGTTTTTAATATCTATCCATTTAATAGAGTAAAAACCGTTGTCGCGAAACCCTTTGTAGCCGAAAATGGCACTGCCTAAATTTCTATATTCTATAAAGAAAACTTTTCTACATACTTCCGAAACCAACTTTTTCATCAACAGGTCGAAAATCTCAATCTGTGGCAAATTATCTTCAAAAAAGCTGGGCGGTTGCGATATATAGCATCTTTTAAAAAATGAGCCGTACAGAAATCGATTGATGCGAGTTATCAGCGCGTACATGGCGGCAACAGGCTTCTCTCCATCAAAAACTACAAACATAATAGATTTGTAATATGATATTCCCTCATTCCAATTGAAAGATGATGAGTAGTGGAAGAAGTTTACATCGGGTAGTTGCGGTAAATCCTCTTTTTTATAATATGCCTCTATGCGATAACTCATAAGTGCGGAATAATCGCAAATTTAGACAAAAAAATGATATAAACTCTTTTTTCGGGATAAATTACCAAAAATGAAGCTTTTGTAGGATTAAAAAATAGATATTCGGTGTAATTTAGTAAATTTGTTTTCGCTTTGTAATATACATTTCGCAGAAGTTAGTGAGTATGAGAGAATCGTTTGCCTACGACAAAATGGGCAATATAACCAATCTTAATAGATTTGGAAAAGATAGAGTTATAGACAATTTAAAAATATCATACGATGGTAACCGTTTGAAAAATATCAACGAGTTAGTAATAAGCTCAAACATATACTCCCAAAAAGAGTACTTAGGCAACAGCAGAGGCAACGATAAGTTCCGTTACGATGCTAACGGCAATACAACTGCAGATTTAGACCGAGATATTGTGACAATCAGATATAATTTACTAAATTTGCCTGAGCTAATTCAGTTTAGGAACGGTAGCCAGATATTGAACAGTTACGATGCAGCGGGTACAAAGTTTAGTCGTTTTATAAAATGTTTAGTTACAACAGTGGTTCCTTTAGGTGATGTTAGCAATATTGTTTACGGTATAGGAATAAATAGAATCTATAAAGAGAACAAAACTTACTATTGCGGTAATTACGAGTATATTTGGGACAGTGTCGATGGTATTGTCTCTCGACCACCAGTGTTAAGCAAAATATATAACAGCGAAGGTTATAAAGTCGGACAAGATATAAACAGTGATATTTTACACTATTTCCGTCGCGACCATTTGGGCAATGTGCGTGAAGTTTGGAAAAGTGGCACTCCTGCACAAACTGTGCAGCGTATGCAATACTACCCAAGCGGCTTACCTTGGGCAGATTGCATGGGAGCAGATTATCAAAATCGTAAGTATAACGGCAAGGAGTTTATAGAGATGCATGGCTACGATAGTTACGACTATCATGCTCGCCATATGTTTCCCGTTCTTATGCGATTTACAACAATAGACCCGCTGGCGGAAATAAAACCATGGCTTACACCATATCACTTTTGTTCTAATAATCCTATTGTCAGGGTAGACCCAAGTGGTATGTTGGATGATGATATATACGTAAATACAGAAACAAAACAAGTAAGTGTAATAAAAACAAACGACAAGTTTGATAGAGTTATTGTAGACGGAAATTATATTGGAAATAAAGAAAAAGGTGTAGAAGTTACTACAAGAGAACAAGACGGGTATA
>CAYFUW010000010.1:0-34134 GCA_964346495.1 uncultured Dysgonomonadaceae bacterium | reverse complement strand
GGAAAAGCAGAGATAAAAATAAGAAAATCTTTTTCATATGGGTAAAGTTTAAATTATGATGTTACAAATATAGCTATTTTATTTCGTGCAAAGATTACAACCAATAAAAAGTTATCGAAACAAAAAAAGTCGAGCTAATTATTAACTTAGTCCTACTTTTAGTCCGATGTTAAGCTAAGTGCTTAGTAATCATAGATTGTTGTTGTCCTACCAGGACTCGAACCTGGACTAGCAGGACCAGAATCTGATGTGCTACCATTACACCATAGGACAATGATTTGGTGATGCAAAATTATAAAAAATATTGTTTGTAATAAACTATTTTAGAGTATTTTTGCGGATTGAATGTTTGAAATAGCTCATTGCGGTTATTAATTTGCATTGTTTATGAAAATATAGCAAGAAGCACAATGTCTTGAAAATAAGCTATATAAAAAATAAAGCCAACTATTACACTGATAATAGCTGGCTTTGTTTTATTGTTATAGAAATATTCTATTCGTTAACATTTTCGCTTTCAGGCTCAGACGAATTGTTCTCTTTCCCTTTTTTTTGCAGTTTTTGGTGACGAACATCTTTACCTTCAATTAAAAATATTGCGGATGTAGAGATATCAACCGCTTTGTCGCCGATTCGCTCAATATGATAAGAGATTGAGTTCAGGCTCATAATATTAATCAATGCCTGGCTGCTGTTATTTTTATCAGCGAAATCTTCTGCTAAGTGCTTCTCAACTTTTTTCTCCATTTTGTCCACTTTGTCGTCCATTTGGATAGTTGAATAAGCTATTTCGTTACATACTCCGGCTGCCGCTGACAATGAGTTTTTCAGCATTGTATATGTGCGGTCGAACATTTTGAGAATCATTTTTTTGTACTCTTCAAAACCATTCACTGAGAAGTCGGTATCTTGAAGCGATGAAGCTATGTTCAAAATCAAATCGCCCACACGTTCCATGGCAATAGTCATATCACTATAAACCATAAGGCGTCTTAAATCGCCTGCACGTGGTGTAAACAACATAATAGCGTTTACCACTTTCTCTTTTATTGTAAGATCGAGTGAGTCGATAAGTTTTTCGTTGCGCTTTAATTGCTGGTAGATTTCTTTGTCCGGATTGTTGGTAAGTAGCTGACGTACAACATCCATTTGTGACAAAACAATCTCCGAAAGTAACTGAAAATCACTATCTAATTGATTGAGATATTTATCTTTAATTCCCAAAACAACATTTCCTGTTTGTTGTGGTTGTATTGTATCGTTGTTCATAATGCTTTTTCTGTTTAGGCTGTAAATATACACATTTTTCTTTATTCTGCCTATTTGTTCTGTTATTGATTAACCGAAAGATCCTGTTAAATACTCTTCTGTTTTCTTCTTTTGTGGTTTGGTAAACATTTGTGTAGTATTGCCGTATTCCACCAATTCGCCAAGATACATAAACATAGAGTTATCCGAGATACGCGCTGCTTGCGACATATTGTGCGTTACAATTATTATAGTATATTGTGATTTTAGTTGAAGCAACAGCTCTTCAATTTTGTTAGTAGAAATAGGGTCGAGTGCTGAAGTTGGCTCATCCATTAACAATAATTCTGGTTTCAATGCAAGTGTTCGGGCAATGCACAAGCGTTGTTGCTGTCCACCCGATAAGAAAGAACCACGTTTGCTCATAACATCTTTCACCTCTTCCCAAAGAGCAACACTTTGCAAACTTTGCTCTACTATTTCGTCTTTTTCGCTTTTATTCAGCTTTATTCCGTTTAGCGAATATCCGGCTAACACATTATCGTAAATGCTCATCGTTGGAAACGGATTGGGTTGCTGGAACACCATTCCTGCCATTCTGCGAACTTCCATGGCATTCATTTCTAATGTGTTTTTGCCTTTCAGAAGAATTTCACCCGATGTTTTAATGTTCGGATACAAATCGTGCATGCGGTTTATTGCTCTCAAAAGCGTACTTTTGCCACATCCCGAAGGACCCATAATTGCCGTGATAGTATTCGGGTAAACATCTGCCGAAACATTATCGACAGAATTTTTTCCGGGTTGGTATGAAACCGAAAGATTCTTTATTTCCAGAATCGGTTTTTGTTCTTTTATAGTTGTCATATTTTCCATTTGCGTGCCACAGCTTTGGCAATCCAGTTTAACACAAAAATCACAATTAACAGTAATAGTGATGACGACCAAATCAAATCGATAAGATTAGGGTCGTTATAAAATTCCCAAATCAACAAAGGAATTGATGATGTGGGTTCAAATATATTCCAATTCACAAGCGATGCACCAAGTGCCGTTAGCATAAGCGGTGCAGTTTCGCCCATTACACGCGATATAGCTAATAAAATTCCTGTAAAAATACCACCAAAACCCGAAGGTAACAGGATTCTGAAAACCACGTTGGTATAAGATGAACCTAATGCCAATCCTGCCTCTTTATAAGCTCTCGGGAGCATTTTCAGAGTCTCTTCGGTCGAGCGGACAATCATCGGCAACATCATAATGGTAAGAGCAACGCTACCTGCAAGTGCCGAGTAACTTCCGAGCGGCTTTACAACCCACGCATATGCAATAATACCGATTACGATAGAAGGTATTCCCTGTAACAAATCGGTAAGGAAACTCACTACTTTTGAAAATTTCTTTTCAGAATTTTCCGCTAAATATATGCCGATAAACAGTCCTATCGGAATTGTAAATAGTATTGCCAAACCTACGATAAGAATTGTACCTGTGATACCGTTTAAAATTCCACCCGGAATTGGTTCGCCATTAACTCGTGCAAGCATTGCATCCATAGAAGAAGGAGCAACTTCGGTAAAAAGTCGGATATTGAAGTTCTTATATCCTTTCGATATCACTTCCCATAAAATAAGAAAAAGCGGTGTCATTGCTAAAAAAGAGAATAGACATACAAATATGTAAGCTATTTTATCTTTAGCAACTCTGTTTTTTATTCCTGTTGAAGAAGTTCTGTTATTCATCATGCCGCACTTAACTTTTTCATAATCAGTTTAGCTATTAGATTGATAATAGCCGTAATAATAAACAACAATAACCCAATGGCAATAAGCGCACTAAGCTTTAACCCATCGGCTTCGCCAAACTGATTGGCGATAACACTCGCCATCGTGTTTCCTGTTGCACGCAACCCGGAGGGGATATTGTTTGTATTACCGATAAGCATTGTTACTGCCATGGTTTCACCCAAAGCACGTCCCAAAGCCAAAATATATGATGCCACAATTCCAGAGCCTGCAAATGGCAAACTCACTTTCTGAATTACTTCAATACGAGTGGCACCCAAACTGTAAGCTCCCTCTTTTAAATTGTTTGGAACCATCGACAAAAACTCCGAACTTAACGACGAAGCGTATGGTATAATCATCACAGCCAAAACAATAGATGCTAAGAATATACCGAAACCTTGAGCGTTTACACCAAGAGCAATAACAACGGGACGAAGAGCGTAAAAGCCCCACAAACCGTAAACTATTGAAGGTATTCCCGCGAGCAAGTCAACAATAGAACTCACAATAGATGCAATTCGTTTCCCTTTAAAATATTCTCCCGTGAATAGTGCCACAGGTAATGAAAAAGGAATACAGAGTAACAAGGCAAAAAACGCGGTGTATAGTGTTCCCACTATAAAAGAGAGTGCACCGTACTCTTCGGTTGCAGGACGTGGATCCCACTCGGCGTTTGATACAAATCCCCATACGCCATATTCGTTAAATACTTCCATCGACTTGCCTACTAAAGCGTACAGAATACCCGCGGTAAGCAGAAGAACGATTACAGCCGCTGCAAAAAGCGATATTTTAAATATTTTATCTTTCATTTTGTAAACTGTCAGCTACTGAAATTGTGTCAGATGAAACTTGTGTGGCTTCATCCACAATGTAAGGCGATAAAACTTCACCATCATAAGTCAGTTTCCCGATAAGGTTTTTGGTTTTTTCTATGGCTGCATCCGAAAGCGGAGCATAATTAATTTTAGCCGCAACTTGCTGGCCTTCGGGACTGATGATGTATTTTAATAATTCTACTAACTCTTGTGCTTCGGCAAGTGAGCGATTACCGTAGTTAAGCTCCTTATAAATAATGAGCCATGTGAAAATGCTCATCGGGTATGCATCCGGATTATCAACGTTGATAATGCTTGCACGCATATCGTCGGGAAATTGCACTTTTGAAGCAGCAGAGATAGATTCGAGCGATGCCGAAACGTAATTTCCTGCTTTGTTCTTTAATTGAGCAGACGGTATTCCGAGTGTTAACGAGTATTCCGAGCCGATATAACCAATTGCTCCTTCAGTTTGTTGTACAATTCCGGCAACTCCCGGATTACCTTTGGCGGCAATTCCAAAATCCCATTTCAGAGCTTTGCCCATTCCCATTACCTTTTCCCATTCGGGACT
This sequence comes from uncultured Dysgonomonadaceae bacterium, assembly GCA_964346495.1. GTDB lineage: Bacteria > Bacteroidota > Bacteroidia > Bacteroidales > Dysgonomonadaceae > JBGZFC01. Next base: position 29,707 of record CAYFUW010000010.1, on the reverse strand, counting down.
TACATCGCACAGATATTCCGAAAAATTAAATGTGGTTCCACTACCGTCGGAACGGTAAACGGGAGTTATTTCCAGGTCGGGAAGTTTTACATCGGGATTGATTGCGGTAAGTCGCGAATCGTTCCATCTTGTTATTTTACCAAGATAGATATCTGCAATAAGTGGACCTGTCAGTCGCAAACTATCAACTCCCGAAAGCGTGTAAGCCATTACAATTCCGCCCATACATGTTGGAATATGAATAACCGGATCTTTCATCGATTCGAGTTCTCTGTCGGTAAGAAAAGCATCGCTTGCACCAAAATCGACAGATTTGTCGCGTAAACTGCGTATTCCGCCACCACTTCCTATTGCACCGTAGTTAACTACAATTCCGTCATTCGCACTCATATAGTTGCGAAAAACAATGTTGTAAAATGGATATGGGAAAGTTGCTCCGGCTCCCGAAATAGTTGTACCACCACTATTGGTTAGATTAGAACCGGATTTGTTGTTACACGAAAACAAAAAAAGGATTACCAGTAAAGAGAGTATTGCTTTTTTCATTTCATATTTTGATTTTCACTTGCAAAGATACAATAGGATAATAAGAAATAAGGAAAAAATTGTTATTAAAAAGTTAAGATTTTGGAATGTATGATGACTTTATTACTTGGAGAGTGGGAGATTGCGTAATATTTGTGAAAATAAAAACGGAAACAACATCTGTTTCGTTGCTTCCGTTTCAATATTAAAGATAAAAGTAGAGACTATTTTTTCTTTTTAAATTCATACTCTTCCCATGTAATCATAACGTTGCCGGGATTTTTGATAAAACTAACTTTTGATAAGCGATTGCCGACTCTCTTTTCATATGTTTCCACTCTGTTTTTACCGTTTCTAACCAATGATGTTTGTTCAAATTTATCGGCTTTTAGAGCATTTCCTACTTCTCGTGTAAAACTATCTTCCAACGATGTTGCTGCCGATTGTAACATGAGCATCTGCTTTCCCAAATGTGTTAGAGAACTGTTTTGTAAATATTCATCCCAGTCTTTAAGTAATTGTCCTGTGCTTTCACTTCTTTGATAAATATAATTAAAACGCTCATCTTCCATATATTTGTTGAACAGTTTTTCGAGTTGTTGTGCCGATGCCGTGGCTGCAAAGGCAAGCAGTAAACATAAAATTGTTGCTGTTTTTTTCATATTTGTATAATTTAAATTGTTGTTTTATTGATTAATTGATTCTTCTACATTACTTATTTCTATCGATAGTTCGTTGAATATTCTGTCCGCATCCATTTCCGCCTTAATAGCTTTCGCCTCTTCCAAAGGTTTGTAGCTTTCGCGGATTATCTCTTCGGCTTGCATAAACATCATTTCGGCATATTGTTGTGCCTCCTTTTGGTCGGTTATCTCTTTTCCGTTTATGTAAACCAGATAGTCGTTTTCTACTTTTACATTTTTGCTTAGTGGATTGAGCAATACCATAAGCATAATTACTGCCGCCACACTTGCCACAGTGAGCCAAATTGTTTTTGAAAGCGATTTTTTTTCTTTTCGTTCATCGGGAATATTGAAAATGGGTGCGACAATCTGTTTTTCGCTTTCGAATGCCGAAAACAGTGGTTTGTACATCTCGTGTTGTGGCGATATGTCCTCTTTTGAGAAATACTCCTTCAATATATTCTCTTCTTCGGCAGTAGTTATGCCGTCGAAATATTTTTCAAGTAAATTATCTATATTTTTCATAAACCAATCTTTCTTTTTGTTGATTAGCCATAATAATTTCACGCAACTTTTTTCGTCCGCGCGACAAATTAACCGTAACCGCGTTTTCGGTCATCTGCATTACTTCGGCAATTTCCGATATATCCAAATCTTCCACATCTTTCATTCTGACAATTGTGCGTTGCATTTCGGGCAGAGAATCAATCATTTTGCAGATAAAACTGACTGAATCCGATTGCTCTGCAAGCTGATGCGGATTAGGTGCGATATATTCGGTGTTTGGCGAAACCTCTCCGCTTTCATGCTCTTTCCGAATTAAATCTATACAGAGATTTCGCATCGAAGTGAGCAGGAATGCTCGCGGGTTTTCGAGCTTTTCTAACTGTTTTCGTTTCACCCAAAGCCGTGTCATCAATTCCTGATAAGCATCCCGCGACATATTCTCATCTCTTAAAATATAGAGTGCCATGCGATACAGCTTATCGGAATAACAGAGAATGTTATTTTGAAATTGTTGAGCATCCATACATATATATAGACGATTAACTTTGGAAATTCTTACAGTTAACGTCAATATTTTTCAAAGTTAGTAAAAAAGACAGTTATCGCCTTATCTTTTCGCTATCTGAAAACAACTCCTTTACTCTTTTTTCTGCAATCTTTTGATTCTCTTTTTCTATCTCGTCGAGCGATTCGGTTATAAGAATAGCTGTTTGGTTTTCAACGGTGGTGATGGTATCGGAAATTTTCAGCAGGTGCGAAATATCGTGCGATGAGATAAGAATAACCGGGTCGGAATGTCGCATCTCTTTTAATATTTCGGACAGATAGATTGATGATTGAATATCTAACCCGTTAAAAGGTTCGTCTAAAAGCAGCAAGTCGTTTTCTTGAAGGAAAAGTGCCATCAGGTGTAACTTTTTGAGCATTCCGGTAGAATAATTTTCGGCATATTTGTTCAGTGGCAACTCGAACAGTTGATTATATCTCTCTATCTTCTCCTTGTTTTCATCACGTTTTTTGGCAGATAGTGCAAATCGGATAAATTCGTATCCGGTAATTCGTGGAAACATATACGGATTTGCCGACAACATTCCTATGGAATTGATGTTTTTGCGCTCGATTTTTCCACTAAAGGGAATATTTCGTGCTATGCAGTTGAAAAGCGTACTTTTTCCCGCGCCGTTTTTCCCGATAATTCCGTTTAATGTGCCGGAACGGTAGCGAAGGTTCACATTTTCCAATACGGTAACATCGCCATATTTTTTGCTTAACGATTCAATAATCAACTCTCTCATTTCCTGAAAAATATTTATCAGTTCTTCTCTTAAATAGAGTGTATAATGTTATGTAATAGATAACTATAAGTGGTGTGCTGTAGATTGATAGAGTGCAAACTATCTGTATGAAAATGCCGATAAAGAAAAACAGCGATGCCAGCATTATCGATGGATAGAAAATATATTTTATCCACAACAGATTCAGACTAACAAGCAAAACACACAAAAACGAAACGCTTATAATTTGCCATTCCGATGGGAATAGAGATAACAGCAAAACGGAAAGCGGAAGCGAAAAAATGGTTGCGCTTGTCAGGGTTTCTATTGTTGTGCGTTTTCTGAAATGGTTGCTATTTAAATAGATAGCGATAAAATCTGATTTCTCTTTTTGTAAAATTGTAGTTATCAGAGATATAAAAACTCCTATTCCATAAGTTACAATGGCAAGATTGAAATTGTCGTGTATATGTGCGATAATGGTTATCGTGGCGATAAAAAACCAAATGACAGGTAGTAAAACCCGAAATTGTGAATGCCACATATAAGCACTTTTCGTGAAAAATGGAGAAGGAATTGCTAACTGTTTTATCTCGATTTCGCTATCAGCTTTGTCTGAAAATGAGATATATAGGGTGTGTATTACAACTATTCCCACCGCTACAAGCCAAAAATAGATGTGTAAAAGCAAGTAGGGTAGTGTTGTAACAAGTGAGTCAATCAGAAACGAAACAGGGAAAAGTGCTTTATATTGATTCAGCAACTTTTTTTTATTGTTCGGATATTTCAGTTGTTTGCAAACAAGGAATTGCAAAGCTGCTACAACAGCTATCGATTACCATGTTACGGCAATATCTGCTTTTATTAATGCCCAACCGACAAAAAGTGCAAACACAAGCAAAATGGCAAGATACACAACAGGAATCTGCCGTATTGTGCGTTGCCAAATCGTCAGTTTTAGACGAAAAAGAAGTTTCAGTTGGTGGAAAATCATTTTGCAAAGGTAGTGATTTTATAAATCATGCCATATCTGCTTTTGATGTTATCATCTTTATTTTTTAGACGAAATAAAAATTTTTATCTTTGTTGTTTGATACAATCACAATAAAATTATTTCTTTTGTTATGGCTGTAAATAATTCAAATTCCATTGTTTTTATTGGCTCCGGCAATGTGGCGACTCATTTGGCTAAAGCTCTTTCGGGTGCGGGACATCGTGTAATGCAAGTGTATAGCCGTTCGCTTGAAAATGCTAAGCTGTTGGCAGAAAAACATGGTGCTGCATATACCGACAATTTGAGCGAGATAAATAGAGATGCCGCTCTCTATATTTTTGCCGTAAAAGATGATGCATTATCTGAAATCGCTGCACAGATGCCTTCAACTTTGGGTGCTTGGGTGCATACGGCAGGCAGTTTGCCGCTGTCGGTTTTAAGTTGCAGAGAGAAAGATTATGGTGTGTTTTATCCATTGCAAACTTTTAGTAAAGGTCGTGAATTGGATTTTGCTGAAATACCGATATTTATTGAAGGCGATAATTCTGAAACTGTAAGTTTTTTACAAGAGATTGGGCAGAGTATATCGTCAAAAGTTACTGTGCTTTCATCGGAAAAAAGAAAATATCTGCACCTGGCTGCAGTGTTTGCCTGTAATTTTACAAATCACCTGTATGCCGTGGCTTCAGAAATAGTTGAAAGTCAGGGCATGTCTTTTGATGTTTTGCATGCGCTTATTTCGGAAACAGCAGCTAAAGCAAAAGTTATGAATCCGGTGGATGCACAAACCGGTCCGGCAGTCCGATTTGACAAGAGTGTAATACAAAATCATCAGCAACTACTTCCCGAAGAGAAACAGCGGGAAATATACACGCTTTTAAGTGAAAATATCCATAATTTCGCAAAGCGTAAATGAAAATATATTTATCGGTAAAAAATGTTGATAAATTGCATTTTCTCCGAAAAAATGACTTATTACTTATTGTTTGATTTTTTATAAACCATAAGTGTAATTGTTTCTATAAAAAAGGCAATAAAATTAATTATCTTGCTCATACACAATTTAGAAAGAAATGCTTAAAGATTTGAAAATTTACCAGATTAAAATTGTGTACTAATAGAATAAATTGTATTTTTGTGAAAACCAATTTTTTTTAATCCACAATATTTATTATAATGGCAAAAGTTATAGGTTATGTAGAAGTAAACACACAACGTTGTAAAGGCTGCAATCTTTGCGTGGTAGCCTGTCCGTCAGATGTGTTGGAATTGCAACCGCACGAGGTAAACGATCGCGGTTATCACTATGTTTATATGAAAAATCCGGAAGATTGCATTGGATGTGCAAACTGCGGAATTGTATGTCCTGATGGAGTATTAACTGTTTATCGCAAAAAGGTAGATTAACTTGAGCGGTAATATTAATTTATACTCCCGAAATTCTTTTTTTACTTAATTAAAAAATCTATCGTAAAACGATAAAGTAAATCAACAATTATGTCAGAAGAAATATCTTTAATGAAAGGAAACGAAGCTATCGCGCATGCGGCGATTCGCTACGGTGTAGATGGCTATTTCGGTTATCCGATTACTCCACAGTCAGAAATTATTGAAACTCTAATGGAGGAAGCTCCATGGGAAACCACAGGCATGGTAGTATTGCAAGCCGAAAGTGAAGTGTCAGCCATAAATATGGTTTATGGTGGTGCAGCTTGTGGTAAATATGCTATGACATCATCATCCAGTCCGGGTGTTAGTCTTAAGCAAGAGGGAATTTCATACCTTGCAGGTGCAGAACTTCCTTGTTTAATTGTAAACGTACAACGCGGAGGTCCCGGGTTAGGTACAATTCAACCTTCTCAGGCAGACTACTTCCAAACAGTAAAAGGTGGCGGTCACGGTGACTACCGCTTGATTACATTGGCACCGGAATCTGTTCAAGAGATGGCAGACTTCGTAGGATTAGGATTTGACTTAGCTTTCAAATATAACAATCCGGCTATGATTTTATCTGATGGTGTTATCGGTCAGATGATGGAAAAAGTACGCTTGCCGGAATTCCGTCGTAGAAGAACAGAAGAAGAAATTCGTAAACAATGTCCTTGGGCAACTCTTGGAAAAACTTCAGAAAGAGGACCAAACATTATCACTTCTCTTGAAATGGACTCTGCTGTTATGGAACAACGTAACATCAAATTCCAGGCTAAATATAAAGAGATTGAAGAGAATGAAGTTCGCTATGAATTAACAGCTTGCGAAGATGCAGACTATTTCTTAGTTGCATTCGGTTCAGCGGCTCGTATCTGTAAAAAAGTTGTTAAACTTGCAAGAGAGGAAGGTTTGAAAGTTGGATTAATTCGTCCGATTACATTGTGGCCCTTCCCAACAAAAGTTATTAATGAGTATGCTCAAAAAGCAAAAGGATTCTTATCAGTAGAAATGAATGCCGGACAAATGGTTGAAGACGTTCGTCTTGCAGTTTGCGGTAAAACTCCTGTTGAGCATTATGGTCGCTTGGGCGGTATCGTTCCGACACCCGAAGGCGTATTGGAAGCATTAAAAAAACAACTTGTAAAATAAAAACATGAAACCACAATTAAGGCAGATTTATTTAGTACTCTTTATGTTATGTTCAATAGCAACAATTGTAGTGTATTATGCTACAGATAAGAATTTGACAATTTTTTGGATTTTAGGAATCTGCTCGATTGTATTATATTTATTATATAGATTTTCAAAAAGGAAATAAATTATGGATGTAAACAATATAAAAAGTCCTGAGAACTTGGTTTATGCGAAACCCGAGTTGATGAACGATACATACATGCACTATTGCCCGGGATGTTCTCACGGAGTTGTGCACAAACTTGTAGCTGAAGTTATTAAAGAGTTAGGACTTGAAGAAAAAACTATTGGAATTGCACCGGTAGGATGTGCAGTTTTTGCATATAAATATATCGATATCGATTGGCAAGAAGCAGCGCACGGACGTGCACCCGCTTTAGCAACAGCAGCAAAACGCTTAAATCCCGACAAAATGGTATTTACATACCAAGGTGACGGAGACTTGGCTGCAATTGGTACAGCAGAAACAATTCATGCTGCAAACCGTGGTGAAAATATTGCTATTATTTTCATTAACAACGGTATTTATGGTATGACAGGTGGACAGATGGCTCCAACTACTTTGAAAGGTATGAAAACTGCTACTTGTCCACAAGGACGTGACCCACAATATATGGGTAACCCTTTGAAAATATCTAACTTGTTGGCTATGCTCGATGGAGTGTGCTTGGTAACTCGCCAAAGTGTGCATACGGCTGCTGCTATTAGAAGAGCAAAACGTATGATTAAATTGGCTTTTGAAAACTCAATGGCAGGAAAAGGAACTTCTGTTGTAGAAATAGTTTCTACTTGTAATTCTGGTTGGAAAATGACTCCGGATGCTTCTAATAAGTGGATGGAGGAACATATGCACGAAGAGTATCCATTAGGAGATATTAAAAACGTTTAAAATTTAGATACACATGTTACAAGAAATAGTTATTTCAGGATTTGGAGGACAAGGAGTATTGTCGATGGGTAAAATTTTGGCATATTCCGGAATAATGGAAGATAAAGAAGTGTCTTGGATGCCGGCTTATGGACCCGAACAACGAGGTGGAACAGCTAACGTTACCGTTATTATTGATGACGAGCCAATTAGCTCTCCTATCGTAAACTTATACGACGTGGTGATTGTATTGAATCAGCCTTCGATGGATAAGTTTGAAAGTATGGTGAAACCGGGCGGAATTCTTATTTACGACCCCTATTCAGTACCGAAATCAACAGAGCGCAAAGATATCAACGTTTATAGAGTTCCTGCTATGGAAGAGGCTTTGCGTATGGATAATACAAGAGTTTTCAATATGATTGTATTGGGTGGTTTATTGAAATTATCTCCAATCGTTAAGTTAGAAAATGTGATGAAGGGCTTGAAAGAATCATTACCCGAAAGACATCACAAACTTCTACCCATGAACGAAAAAGCAATTATTCGTGGAATGGAAATCGTAGAAGCTGAACATGAAGTGAAATAAGTATAGTTGTAAAACTATATAAATAATATCTTAAAGAGGATCTTCGCTTGACGAAGGTTCTCTTTTTGTTTGTTGATAAGGTGATGTGGGTTGCGTGTCCCGTGGTATAGAGACGCCATATTATGACGTCTCTACAATTCTTCGAAAAAAATCTCTTGTCGGAGGGATTTGTAATTCCGACTTTCCGAAAAGATTAGCTACGATAGCAACTAAAACTTTGCGAGCTTTGCGAGAAATTAGCTGAAACTTAAAGCAAAAAATAGTAATCTAACGTGAGTTTGATATTATAATTTGCATATTTAATTGATAAATAAGCTAATAAGGTTGAGGTGATTTTACAATCTAATTCTATTAAGGTTTTTGGTATTAAAATAAGGTTTACAAATAATTATAAAAAACCTTATTTAGTTCAATAAGACTTTAGTAGCAATAACAGCCACACACAGCATACCTTATTACCTTATTTTCCGATTGTTACATTTTTGTCTTACATCGAAATCACGTTAATCTAAAATCCGAAATAGAAAATAAAAAATTGTCTTGATTCTTGTGTCTTTCGTCTAAAAAACACAAATCACATTCAATATCACTTATTGATATATTTTATTTGAACACGCTTTATAATTTTCGCGAATATAAATATCAAAATCAATACAAAAATTATAAAAGCTCCGCTCGGAACGTTCAGGTAATATGAGAAAAGTAATCCCAAAAGACATCCGACAAAACTTATAATGATAGAGCTAAATATCATTTTGGTGTAATTCACTGTAAACAGATTGGCAGTCATTTGAGGAACGGTAATAAGCGACATCAACAGCACTATTCCCACTAATCGGATGCTCAATACAATGGTTACGGCAATAAACAGCATCATTGTATATTCTATAAATCGGGTAGGGATGTGGCGAGTTCGGGAAAACTCTGCATCGAACGAAACCGAAATAATAAATCGTAAATAGAATGTAAAAAATAGTATTATTGCAATACAGAGGATTATGAGCGAAATAATATCGGTTCGGGTGATTGTAAGGATATTACCGAAAAGATATTCCGACAGATTAGGTGCATAGCCGGGAGATAGGAATGTTAGAATAATACCTACAGCCATTCCCAGCGACCAAAATACTGCTATTGCCGAATCTTCACGAACTCCCTGTTTTTGCGAAAGCCACTGAATGCCGAATGCAGAAAGTATCGAGAAAACCAATGCCGATAAAATGGGATTTAGCCCAAAGTAAAAACCGATACCCAATCCGCCAAACGAAGCATGAGTTATTCCGCCACTGATAAAAACCAATCGTCGTGAAACAATGTAGGTCCCGATTATTCCGCAGGCGATACTTGCAAACAGGCTCCCCAATATTGCATTTTGGAAAAAAGTGTAGTCCAGTAATTCAAAAATATTCATCTGTGACAGATAGGCGAGTTGTTAAGAGTTGCGTAAATCGCTTATAACGAGAACTATCTCGTCCTTCATCTGGTTGGGGACTTCAATTTCACGAAGTTGCAGGCTGCGTATCCAGCGAGCCTTTTCTTCATCGAGAATAGTATAGAAAACTTCACGAAACTCATCAACTTCATCATCGCTATATGCATCGGCAGGTCGTCTTCTATATCGGTCAAGCTCTTCATCTTCAAAATACTCGGCTTCGCTTTCGAATCCAACCATTAAATTGTTTTTTTCCTGACACAATTCGTGTACACCCGTACCGCAACAACCGCTATCTATCGCGGCATCTCTTGCTTTTTCTTGTTTTGTTCTTACATCAATATCGGGTTTTGGTGTTTCACGCACTTCTGTGTTGCCCTTTTTTCGTTGGTATATGTTTGTTACAATCAATGCAACGAAAAAAAACGCTATAATTCCTATGAAAATATATAAACTTGTCATTCAAAAAAAATTTATTCTTCTAAACTTCTTCAATTGTGAATCCTGCACTTTCCAAATCTTTCCAGAAATTGGGATACGATTTGTTAACTACTTCCGGATTATTGATTAATAATGATTTAAATGGAATTGAACCGGGAGCCAATGACATCGCCATACGATGGTCGTTGTAAGTGTCAACCACGATTTTTTCTTCCGGCTTGCATCTTTCTCCATCCCATTCGAGCATTTCGTTGCTTGTTTCGTTTAAAACGTATCCGAATTTTTTCAACTCGGTTTGCATAGCGATAATTCTGTCCGTCTCTTTGTAGCGTAATGTATGTATTCCCGAAAATATAAAAGGCACATTCAAAAAACAGCATGTTGCCGCAAAAGTTTGAGCTAAATCAGGTTCGCCAACAAAGTTGTGGAAAAACTTCTTATTCGGCTTTCCGGTTTTTTTGACAGTAACCCCTTTTTCTGAAAACTCGGATGTAACGCCCAAATCTTTGAAAAGAGTAATCAGTTGAGCATCTCCCTGGTAGCTATTTACCAATAATCCGGGCAGAAAAACTTCGGAGCCTTCGGGCGATAGTGCTACAATTTCGTACCAATACGATGCAGCGGTCCAATCGGACTCAACTGTTATTGTTTTTGCAGTATATGTTTGCGGTTTTATTGTTATTTTATTGTCTTCCCATTTAGCATACACACCATAATCTTCCATCAGCTTTATAGTGAGGTCGAGATAAGGTTTAGATGTTACTTCACTTTTTGTATGGATAACCAAACCATTCTCCATCAGCGGTGCAATCATCATAAGTGCGGAGATGAACTGCGAACTAATATTTCCTACAACGCTAACTTCGCCGCCTTTCAATCTTTTACCCCTGATTCTTAGCGGCGGACATCCGCTTCTTTCCAGATATTCGATATCTGCACCCAACTCTCTGAGAGGGTCAACTAATGGGAAAATAGGGCGTTCGTGCATTCGTTCCGAACCTTTTAGTATCCATTCGCCTTCCACTCCTGCTAAAAATGCAGTCAGAAATCGCATTGCTGTTCCGGCACCCTTTATATCAAAAACATTTGATTTCGAGTTGAATGCATCAATAACAACCTGAGTGTCTTCGCATTCCGACAGGTTTTGTGCCGGTTTGTCATTCAAACTGAGCGCGTTTAAGATTAACAACCTGTTGCTTATGCTTTTTGACGCAGGTAGCTGTATGGTTGCTTTTAGTTTTTCCGGTGGTAATATTCTGTATTGCATCGATTGATATTATTTTTCTACAAAATTAATAATTAAACATGGAGTGTCAAAGAATAATTTCTTGCTTCTTGATGTTAATTTTACAATAATCCGTAAATAAATATCGCTATTATAGCAATTGGAGCTACGTAACGCAGTAAAAAGATGTAGCCTTTAAGAAATTTGGTGCTAAACTTCAGCTTCCCTTCGTTTGTAAGTTGTGCATATACAAGTTTTTTATCGAGATACCAGCCAACGAATATCGATACGAAAAATCCGCCTATCGGAAGCATGAATTTTGCAGAAGCTACATCCAGTATATTGAAAAATTGCGGTGATAAAGATGATATTACACTTAAAACAGCCACTCCGATTGTTACTAATATAGCACTTTTTGTCCGTGAAATTTTATACTCTTCGTGGATATACACGGTTACTACTTCCATAAGCGAAATGGTAGATGTGAGTGCTGCCAAAAGAAGCAGGAAAAAGAACATTGCCGACCAAACCATTGGCGCAGGCAGGTGATTAAACAGTTCTGGTACTGTAATAAATAGCAATCCGGGTCCGCCTGCTACCAATTCGTTTACAATTGTATCGGGATTTGCTGTAAGTGCAAAAGCTGAAGGAAAAATTACAACTCCAGCTAAGATTGCTACCAAAGTATCAAGTACGGAAACCTGAACGGCAGTCTTAGGTAGGTTCGATGTTTTATCGAAATAAGATGCGTAAGTTATCATACAGCCCATTCCTAGCGATAGCGAGAAGAACGCCTGACCTAAAGCATCGAGGAAAACTGTCGATTTTACGTTTTCAAAAGTTGGTTTGAATAAAAATTCAAGTCCGGCACTTGCACCATCAAGTGTTACTGCACGAATGGCTAAAATAATAAGCAGAACAAAGAGCAGCGGCATCATAATTTTTGATGATAATTCAATGCCCTTTCTTACACCCGAAATGATGAAAAATGCGGTAAGAAAAGTGAATAATATTGACAAAATTATCTGTTTGGGACCGTTCGCCATTAACTCGTTAAAGTTTGCCGAAAAATCGGTTACGTTAGCCAGGCTTCCGGATATTGATTGCATAAGGTATGAGATTGTCCATCCGCAAACAACCATGTAAAACCCGAGAATTACAAAACCGGTAAGTATTCCTAATCGTCCAATCCATTTCCATTGTGTTTTTGGTGCAAGGGCATCGAATGCACCAGATGCGTTAGCTCTCGATGCTTTTCCGATTGTAAATTCAGCTATCATTACCGGAATACCGAAAAACAGGATGCACGCAAGATAAACTAAAATAAAAATAGCACCGCCGCCATCGGCAGTTTGGCTCGGGAAACGCCAAATATTACCTAATCCCATGGCAGAGCCGGCTGCAGCCATTATCATGCCCAATTTTGATGCAAAAGTAACTCTGTTTTTGTCCATAACTTTTTATGTTTTTATCTTACGAATGTCCAGCTGTTTTCATCGGAAAGTGATGGATAGAAAAAGTAATCTTCGTAGTCAAAAGCTTTTACTTCTTCCGATTCGGTAAGTCTGTTTTTTATAATGAAACGAGCCATAAGCCCGCGTGCTTTTTTGTTGTGAACCACAATTTGCTTTAAATTGCCGTTTTCTTGTTGTAGAAACTGAATGTCGATAATTTTTACACCCTTCGGGAGTTTGCTTTTTTGAAATACTTTTGAATACTCTTTTGAAGCCACATTGATAATCGTGTTTTCTCCCTTTTTTAGTTTTTCTGAAAGGTGTTCATTAAGCGACTCTTGCCAGAAACTGTAAAGTGATTTGTGACCTTGCGGAGCAATCTTTCGCATCATTTCCAGTCGGTACGGTTTTATTTCGTCCAATGGCCGCAATATTCCGTAAAGGGCAGAAATGATATTGAGATGATTTTGAGCGAAATCGAAATCATCTTTCGAAAAATCGTGTGCATTCAGCCCTTTGTAAGCAATTCCGTTATACGCCAATGCGGCAGCACTTTTTGGTGTAGTATCAAAATCGAAAGTTTGAAAATACGCATACACTTCACGTGCCATTTTGGGATTAATTTTCATTGCCGACGAAATTTCGCTTTCCGTCATTTGCTGACAAAGTGAGACTAATTCCCTTGTTTTGTCAGGAAAAAGCGGTTTCGTAAGCTCTGTTTTTTCTGTTTTTGCAGAAAAGTCCAACAATTTGGCAGGCGAAAGGATGATTTGCATAATGTAATCTAATTATGATATTCTCCACTCAACACCGTCTTTAGTGTCTTTTATTTCCACTCCGGCAGCTTTCAGTTCATCGCGAATTTTATCGGATGTAGTCCAATCTTTGTTTTCTCGTGCAGTTTTACGAATATCGATAATCAAATTCATCAAGCCATTGATTACGTCGCTACCCGCGTTGCTTTCGCTTTCGTCGAGAAGTCCTAAGACATCAAAAACAAATACCTGCATCAACTCTTTTAGTTGCTCAATATCGTCTGCCGTGAGTGTCTCTTTTTTATCGGCAACCGAGTTTATAACTCTGACAGCATCAAATAGATGCGAAACAAGAATGGGTGTGTTGAAGTCATCGTTCATTGCCGCGTAGCAATTATCACGAATTTCAGCAATATCGACTGTCGATTTATCCGATGCTTCCAATTTCTGTAGTCGGGCGATGCTTTCCATCAATCGTTTGTAACCCTTTTCAGCAGCTTGCAATGCTTCGTTGCTGAAATCAAGCGTACTACGATAGTGCGATTGTGCCATAAAGAAACGAACAGTCATTGGCGAATAACCTTGTTCGAGCAACGGGTGGTCGCCTGTGAACAACTCTCCCGGCAAAAATCCGTTTCCTGCGGTTTTTGACATACGAACACCGTTTACTGTGAGCATATTTGTGTGCATCCAATATTTAACCGGCGCTACATTGTTGCAGGCTTCAGATTGAGCAATCTCGTTGGTGTGGTGTGTTGCTTGCAAGTCCATTCCGCCACCATGAATATCGAATGTAGTTCCTAAATACTTGGTACTCATAGCAGAACACTCTATATGCCATCCCGGGAATCCCCATCCCCATGGTGATGGCCATTGCATCAGAGTTTCGGGTTTTGCTTTTATCCAGAGAGCAAAATCAAGTCTGCCACGTTTCTCGTCTTGTCCGCTCAATTCGCGAGTGCCTTCTAGCAGGTCTTCGAGTTTGCGATTTGTTAAAATGCCATAATCGTGTGTTTTGCTATATTTTTCCACATCGAAATATACTGTTCCGTCCACTTCGTAAGCGTATCCGGCAGCAAGAATCTCTTTAACCATTTCGATTTGTTCCAAAATATGTCCGGTGGCAGTTGGCTCAATGCTTGGAGGTAATGTATTGAATTGGCGTAGAACTTCGTGAAAACCGAGTGTGTATTTTTGTACAATCTCCATCGGTTCAAGCTGTTCTAGCTTTGCGCGCTTTGCAAACTTATCGTCACCTTCGTCGTTATCGCCTTCAAGGTGTCCGGCATCTGTAATGTTACGAACATATCTGACTTTATACCCAAGATGCAATAAGTATCTGTATATCATATCAAAAGATATAAAAGTTCGACTGTTTCCCAAGTGCACATCGCTATAAACCGTTGGACCGCAAACATACATTCCCACGTGTGGCGGATTGATAGGTTCAAAAACTTCTTTCTTGCGACTAAGCGTATTATAAATAACCAAAGGTTGTTTTGTATTCTCTTTTATCATAATCTTAAAAATGTATTTATGTATTGATTAGCAAAAATACAAATTAAAAGGTTAATTTAGAAAGATATCAAACAAAATATAAAAAAGAGTTCGATTCATTTAGTCGTTTTATTTTTTTTTACTATTTTCGCCTTTTGTTTCAATAAAATTTAAATTCAAGTTATTATGTTACGGAGAGTAAAATTATTTTTAGTGATGATGGTAGTTGTGTCATCATTAAGTGCACAAAATTTGCAGTTGCACTACGATTTTCGCAATTCGCTTTATGGCGAGGAAGTTGCATCAAGGAACTATATCACAGCAACTTTCGAGATGTTTAAACCTGACAAATGGGGTTCAACCTTTATGTTTGTAGATGCCGATTTTAGTTTCACTAAAGGTAATATCGGATTGGTATATACCGAAATTTCACGTGCTTTTAAAATTGGCGATTTCCCATTGATGCCACATATCGAATATAATGGTGGACTGGGTTTGTTCAAAGCTGGAGATATTGAAGGTGGATTTTCTATTTCAAATGCTTATTTGGCAGGAGTTGAATATCCGTTTCAATTAGGTAATTTCTTTATGGGAACTTACGTTGCATACAAATTAAATGCTTTTGAAAAAATCAGCCATGATGTGCAATGGACATTAACATGGAACTCTACACTTGTTAACGGTAAACTCTCTTTGGGAGGATTTATTGATGTATGGACTGCAAACAAAAATCCTATTACAGGAGAGGGTGGCAAAAGAGTAATCTTTTTAAGTGAGCCACAAATTTGGTACAATGTTACTCCAAATTTATCTTTAGGAGGCGAAGTAGAGTTAAGTTATAATTTTGCTCGTTTTGAGAAATTTGCAGCTATTCCTACATTAGCAACTAAATGGAATTTTTAAAAAAACAGCTTTTGGCTATTAGCCTTTAGCCATTGGCATAGTAGATTTTTCAGCATAAAGCCAATAGCTAAAAGCCGATAGCTAACAGCCAAAAAATAGATATTATGTTAGAAAAACTTTTTAAACTTAAAGAGAACAACACCAATGTTCGCACAGAGATGATTGCGGGTATTATTACTTTTTTGACCATGTCATATATCCTGGCAGTTAACCCGCTAATCCTTGGTGATGCCGGAATGGATAAAGGTGCTCTGTTTACCGCTACTGCAGTTGCTGCAATAGCAGGAACACTTTTCATGGCATTAATTGCCAATGTTCCTATCGCACAAGCTCCGGGAATGGGATTGAACAACTTTTTCGCTTATAGTGTGGTTCTTGCAATGGGACATACATGGCAATTTGCTTTAACAGGTGTTTTGCTTTCGGGTATCTGCTTCATGCTATTAACAGTATTCAATATCCGAAAACTTATAGTGGACAATATCCCTGTAGCGTTGAAAAATGCAATTCCTATTGGTATTGGTCTGTTTATTACATTGATAGGATTGAAAAGTGCAGGTCTTGTAACACCTAATCAATTTACGCTTGTTCAACTTGGAAATATGGCAGACCCTAATGTTTGGGTTGCTGTACTTGGTTTAGTAGTTATTGCTGTTCTTTTGGTAAAGAAGGTACACGGTGCAATTTTGATAGGAATTATCGTATCTACTATTTTTGCCGGAATTATGGGAATGATTCAGTTACCGCAAGGAAGCTGGGTTACACTTCCACCAAGCATTGAGCCTATTTTCTTTAAGTTTGAATGGAGCAATATTTTTTCATTCGATATGCTTATCGTTGTATTTACCTTCTTGATGGTGAATATTTTTGACGCGATGGGAACTCTAATCGGTGTAATTTCAAAAATCGGAAAATCGGATAAAGACGGTAACTTCCCGCAACTTCAAAAAGCGTTGTTTGCCGATGCTTTGGGTACATTTGTTGGTGCTATTGTGGGTGTTAGTCCAAACACATCGTATGTAGAGAGTGCATCGGGAGTAGCAGCAGGAGGTAGAACAGGACTTGCAAGTGTTAGTACTTCTATTATGTTCTTTTTGGCACTTTTCTTGGCTCCTATTTTCCTGATGGTTCCTGCAGCAGCTACAGCTCCGGCATTAATCGTTATCGGTTTGTTTATGATGAGTTCAGTAGCTGATATCAATTTCAGTGAAATAAGCTCAGGTTTCCCGGCTTTTATTACTATTATTTTTATGCCGTTTACCTACAGTATCGCTAACGGAATTATTTTCGGAATGTTGAGCTTTACAATTATCAAACTGTTGTCCGGCAAGGTAAAAGATATTTCAATAACGATGTATATTTTATCAATTTTCTTCTTATTGAAAATAATTCTTGACGCATCCGGGGCTTTTGTTAATTAAGAATAAGAAATGTATTGCATATAAATAGTATATCAATCAATTATATTTATTTGTCGTTTAGAAATAAAACTACTATTTTTGCGATATAATAAATAATATCATACAAAATTCAATTTATGGCAACAACAGCTGATTTCAGAAACGGAATGTGCATCGAACTTGAAGGTCAATATTACTTCATAGTGGAATTTCTTCACGTAAAACCAGGAAAAGGTGCAGCTTTCGTTCGTACAAAATTAAAAAACGTAACAACCGGACGTGTACTAGATAAAACTTTCAACTCTGGTGTGAAAGTAGATGAGGTACGCATTGAACGTCGTCCTTTCCAATATCTATATCAAGATGATATGGGATATCACTTTATGAATACAGAAACTTTCGAACAAATTCCTATTGCTGCAGAGCAGATTGAGGGAGTTCAGTTCTTGAAAGAGGGTGATATGGTGGAAGTGCAAATTCATGCAGAAAGCGGTACGATTTTGACTGCAGAAATGCCTGTTCACGTTATTTTGGAAGTAACTTACACAGAACCCGGATTGAGAGGTGACACTGCAACTAACACACTAAAACCTGCAACAGTAGAAACTGGAGCAGAGGTACGTGTTCCGCTTTTTATAGATGAAGGCGAAAAGATTAAGGTTGACACACGTACAGGTGCTTATGTTGAGAGAGTGAAAGAGTAAAAAGAACACACGGTCAAATAAAATTAAAAAGGGTATCGTATTTATCGATGCCCTTTTTTGTTATCTTTGTAATAAATTGATGTTGGGAATATTATGAAAGAGCAAAAGAAAATTACCATAAAAGAGTGGGCAGAAGAAGATCGTCCGCGTGAAAAGCTGATGATGAAAGGTGTTTCGGCACTTACCGATTCAGAACTGCTTGCAATACTTATTGGTTCGGGCAATGACGAAGAGAGTGCCGTGGAGTTATGTAAGCGAATTTTGCAGAAAGCTGATAATAATCTCAACAAATTGAGCCGATTTGGTGTTAATGATCTGGTGGGAAAATTCAGAGGAATTGGTCCGGCTAAAGCTATTACCATTGTTGCAGCATTGGAGTTGGGAAGAAGACGTAAATTGGAAGAGGTACCCGAAAAATCGAAAGTAAGTTCATCAAAAGATGCTTACAATATGTTTTATCCAATTTTGGCAGATCTGAATCATGAAGAGACTTGGGCGTTGCTCTTAGACCGTTCCAATAAAGTTGTTTCTACATTGCAAATAAGTCGCGGAGGCATTTCGGGAACAGTCGTAGATATCAGGCTTGTATTGCGAGAAGCGATTAATCACTATGCAAGCGGTATCATTTTGGGGCACAATCACCCGTCGGGAAATTGTCGTCCAAGTCCACAAGATACGGCTCTCACCAAAAAAATGAAAGAAGCGGCAGCATGGATGGATATCAGCCTGCTCGACCATATAATTGTTTGTGGCGAAACTTATTACAGTTTTGCCGATAATGGTGTAATCTAAAAAAAAACTATATAATGAACGAAAAAATACAAAAGTTACAGGATGACATTGTTGTGATGCTTCGCACAGTGTATGACCCTGAAATTCCGGTAAATATTTACGATTTGGGATTGATTTACAATGTAGATGTAGATGACGATAATAATGTGACTATAGATATGACTTTTACGTCACCACATTGTCCGATGTCAGACTTTATTTTGATGGATGTTCAAATGAAAGTGGAATCTATACGCGAAGTGAAAGATGTAACGGTTAATCTTGTGTTTGATCCGCCTTGGGATAAATCTATGATGAGTGAAGAGGCGATGTTAGAGCTTGGTTTAATGTAAAATAGCCTATATTTTAAAGTGAAGAATAAAATATATTTCCTTGCCGATGCACATTTAGGCTCCAAATCTCATTCCGATTCTCGTGAAACGGAAAGGAGACTTTGCCGTTGGTTGGATATGGCAAAACAAGAGGCTCGTGCAATTTATCTTTTGGGAGATATTTTTGATTACTGGTATGAGTATAAATATGTTGTTCCCAAAGGGTTTACACGTGTGCTTGGTAAATTGGCGGAAATTACCGATAGCGGTGTGGAAGTGCACTTTTTTATTGGAAATCACGATCTTTGGTTAACCGATTACCTGGCTGAAGAGTGTGGTATGATTCTTCACTTTGAGCCGATGATAAAGGATTTGAACGGCAAAAAGTTTTTTATAGCACATGGCGATGGTTTGGGCGATGACTCTAAATCGTTTAAGTTTCTGCGGAAGATATTTCACAGTAAGTTTTTACGCAAATGCTTTTCGGCTATACATCCGCGATGGACTATTCCGTTGGCTCACGCATGGTCAAATCATAGTCGTGAAACAGGCGGTTCAGAAGATTATTTGGGTGATGAGAATGAGCATTTGGTTGGTTTTGCAAAACAGAAACTAACAGTAATGCCCGATATCGACTTTTTTGTTTTCGGACATCGACACATTATGTTAGATTTACCACTAAACAATCGCTCACGAATTATTATTTTGGGTGATTGGATTCGCTTTTTCTCGTATGCTGTATTTGACGGAGATGAGATAAAACTTGCTCAATTTGAAAAATAAAAAACGGATAATCCAACTTATTACTGACAAATTGAATTATCCGCTTAAAGAGAGTTATTGTAGTACTTTAGTTATATTCTTTTGCTTCAACTTCACCGCTTAATACTCGGGCAGCATTTTCGGCAAGAGCGCGCATTTCGTCTTCACCCGGGTAAACATATACAGGTGCAATTTTGTAAACTCTATCTATAATAAGATTGCAGAACCATTTTCCGTTTGCAATTCCACCGGTAATTAAAATAGCATCTACTTCACCATTCAATACTGTTGACATAGCACCAATCTCTTTTGCTGTTTGATATGCCATAGCTTCAAGAACTTCCAGACATTTTTTATCGCCTGCAAAAGCTTTTTGCTCTATTTCGTAAGCATCGTTCGAGCCTGTGTAAGCCGACATTCCGCCTTTTCCTACAATCATAGAGTGCATTTCGGCTTGAGTGTATTTTCCGCTGAAAGCCAAATCTACAAGGGCTTTAACTGGCAGTGTTCCTGAACGTTCGGGCGAGAAAGGTCCGTCGCCGTCCAATGCTTGATTTACATCAATTACTCTACCTTTTTTGTGTGCACCTACAGAGATTCCACCACCTAAATGCGCAACAATCAGATTCATATCTTCATATTGCTTCATCATAGATTTTGCATGAGTGCGGGCAATTGCTTTCTGATTGAGTGCGTGGAAAATACAAACTCTTTCAAGTAGAGGGTGTCCTGAGTATCTTGCCAAAGGTTCCAATTCATCTACAACTACAGGGTCGGCAATGAAAGCTTGTGCATCGGGTAGCGATTTTGCAATATCATCAGCAATAAGACCACCCAAGTTGCTTGCATGTGAACCCATTAGACAGTTTTTTAAATCTTCTTTCATCTTTTCGTTCACTTTGTAAACACCCGATGGTATCGGTTTTACCAGTCCGCCTCGACCAATGACGGCACGAATTTTTTCAGTTCTGATATCTGCATTTATCAACTCCTGTTGGATAATATCTTTGCGATATTCATATTGGTCGGTAATTTTTGCAAACTGTTTTAACTCATCTACCGAGTGACGAATTGTTTTAAGAAAAATTACTTCTCCGTTTTGATAAACGGCTATTTTAGTCGATGTTGAACCCGGATTAATAGCCAAAATTATAACTTGTGTATCCATAAAAAATGGTTTAGTATGATTAGTGAAAAAATATTTATTTTATTAACTCATTGCCGCAGCCAAAGCTATTGAAAGCATTTTGGTTTTGTCTGTATCGGCACGTGATGTAAGCACGATAGGTACAGCGGCACCCATAATTACTGCTGCTGTGCTTGCACCACCCAAGAAATTGAGTGCTTTGTAGAACATGTTTCCTGCTTCTATATCCGGAACAAGAACAACATCGCAATCGCCTGCAACTTCGCTCACAATACCTTTGTGTTCAGCCGCTTCTTTGTTGACAGCGTTATCAACAGCAAGAGGACCATCAACAATACAGCCTGTTATCTGTTTCCTTTCGTTCATGGTTTTAAGCATGGCAGCATGAATGGTTGGTTCCATTTTTGGATTAACCACTTCCACGGCAGTAATCACAGCTACTTTCGGAGTGTCGATTCCGATTTTATGGCAAGCTTCAACGGCATTGTTAAGAATAGCCACTTTTGTGTCGAAGTCCGGAGCGATATTCATAGCCGCATCTGTTACACAAAGTAGTTTGTGGTAATATGGCGATTCGAAAAAAGCCACGTGGCTGAGTACACTGCCTTTGCGAAGTCCGTTCTCTTTATCGAGGACAGCTTTTAGTAGAGCTCCTGTACTTACAAATCCTTTCATAAGTGCTTCGGCATTGCCTTTTTTTACTTCTGCAACTGCTAATTGTGCGGAAACTGCGGCACTTTTTTCGTTGTTAATAATTTCGATACCGCTCAAATCGAAATCGATAGATTTTGCAATGCGTTCGATTTCTGCTTTGTTACCAACAAGAATAGGTGTTACAATACCTTCTTCAACAGCCGTTTTTATGGCTTTTAATACAGGTTCGTCTTCTGCTGCTGCTACAGCAATTTTTTTTCTTGTTTTGCTTTTTGCTTTTTCTGTTAGTTCGGATAGTTTACGAATCATGATAAATATAGTGTTTTTAAGTTGTTCGAGTTAATAATCGAATTATCTACAAATTAACGAAAAAAAGTTGAGAAAATGGCTAAATATCTCATTTGATTTTCAGTTTTTATGGATATGATGTTGTTTGTTATATTTTCGCTAAAAATTGACTAAATACTTATTTGAGTTGTTTGAAAAAATCCCAAATTACAATCCCTGCCGTAACCGAAACATTGAGAGAGTGTTTTGTACCATATTGCGGAATTTCGATACATCCGTCGGATGCGTCAATTACCGATTGTTGCACTCCGTGAACTTCGTGTCCTAAAATAACGGCATATTTTTTGTTTTTTTCTAACTGAATTGATTCTAACGAAATGCTGTTTTCGGCTTGCTCAATGGAAAAAACGGTGTAGTCTTTGGCTTTTAACTCATTGACTGCCGAATGTGTTTCATCGAAATATCGCCATTTTACCGAATCTTCTGCACCGAGAGCGGTTTTATGGATTTCTACATTGGGTGGTGTGGCTGTGATTCCGCATAAGAAAATCTCTTCCACGCGGAACGCATCGCTTGTGCGAAAAACAGAACCGATATTATTCAAGCTGCGCACGTTATCGAGCACAACAATCAAGGGAATTTTTCTCGCTTCCTGAAACTCTTCTATGCTGATGCGGTTGAGTTCTTCAACGGTAAATTTTCGATGGTTCATGTAATTGAATTTAATCAAAGATGAGGGACTGTGGCATAACTTTACGAATTACAACATATTGGCTGTGAATTGTGTATAATACAGCCATTTTTTTATAATTAACACGTCTAACATCAATATCGCCAAACCTTTCAAAATAGTCCCCTTTTTGTATCTGATAAATTTCGGCATAATTTGTGAGTCCTTTTATTGTAGATATTAATCCGTCGATGTACTTTTCTGCGGTATTAATGCTTTTATATTCGGTTATTATAAACTCAAATAATTCGTCAATATCTTTTTTTGCTTCTTCTGATACGACAACCGTAAATGTTTTCATTCTTCCGAAAAATGTTTTTTTACATTTTTGCGCAAATCGGCAAAAGCTTCTTCAACTGTATAAAGTCTCTCTCCTTGCAATTCTTCGGGTAGGGGATAATTGATTTTTGCAATTTTAGGATGGTTTTTTAATTCCCTAAGAATTCGTTTCCCTGTTGGTCCCTTTGTATTTAATTCAATGATAACCTTTGTCATTTTTTCTTGTTTTTACAAAGATATGGTTTTGAAATTTATTATCCAAAATTTTTTTTATGTCATTATTCACTCAATTTATAACCACATAGAAACATAGTTTTTAATACAAAGAGGTAAATAGCTATACAATAGTCATAGTAGCATAGCTACTATGTGTAAAACAAGTTTTTCTATGTAACACCTGAATAGTTTTTCCTTTTCTATAAAATATATTTTCTATGTACCTATGTGGTTTTGAAAAAGATTATTCTTTTTTTATTGAATCTACGGTTATTCATTTTATTATCGCTCTAACTACAAACCAAATATGATGCAAAAATGTTGAAATCTGCCCGTAATGTTTCGTCATAATCCGATAACGCTCTTTAAGCGAGGCTTTTCGGTTTTTGGTAGTTATGCCTTCGTTCAGGTAGTTGATAAGCGTGAGTCGGGTATTGTGAATTGTTTTTGCTCTTTTCATCATTTTTATTGCCCAATCGAAATCGGATGAAAAGCGATATTGTAAATCGTACGGCTCAAACAGTTCGCGTTTCACGATAAAAGCCTGATGACACACCAGCATCCCTTGTTTGAAGCTTTTCCAAGTGAGATTTTCGGGTGCTTTCAAACGACGCATAAACATAAATTTGCCGTTGTCGTCAACAATTGCTGTTTCGCCATAAAGAATATCGGGTAATCCCACTTCGGGAAAAGAGTTCATCATTTTCTCTACCGAATCGGCGGCGAAAAAAGTATCTCCCGCATTTAAAAAACAGAGGTAATCGCCCGAAGCCATTGCAGCTGCTTTATTCATAGCATCGTACAGACCTTTGTCGGGTTCGCTTACCCACACCATTTTTTCGTTGTCATATTTGCGGATTAAATCAACCGTTTTGTCTTTCGATTTTCCGTCAACAATCACATGTTCGATATGCGGATACGACTGTTCACGAACACTTTTCAGCGTACGTTCCAACGTTTTTTCGGCGTTGTAAGTTACTGTTATTACAGATAGTTTAGGCATTGTAAAGTTCGATATATTTTGTCGCTATCTTTTCTTGTGCATATTCAGTCAACACTTTCTCACGTGCGTTTGCCGAGAGTGTTTCAGCATCGGCTTTGTAGAGAGTCCAAAGTATTCCGTTAGCCAAGTCGTCGGCATCTTTATATTTCGCTACATATCCGTTTTTGCCGTGTGAAATCATTTCCGGAATTCCGCCTATATCGAATCCTACGCAAGGCGTTCCGCAAGCCATTGCTTCCATAATTGTGTTAGGTAGATTTTCCTGCAACGACGGTGTTACAAACAGGTCGCAAGCGTTGTAAATTTCAGCCATTTCGTTGGATGAAACGTAACCTAAACTTCGGGCGGGTAGAGCAAGTTGTTTTTCTATCTCTTCGCCATGATTTCCGGCAATAAGAAAGAGAATTTCGTTGGGATGTTGTGCCATTATTTTACTTGCTTCAACCATATAATCAAATCCTTTGCGTGGGTCGGACGCTTTTACGGCAGCGAAAAGCACGATTTTCTTATCTGTTGGCAGATTTAGTCTTTTTCGAACTTGATTTTTATCTTTCGGATAATATTTTTTCGTATCAATCGGGTTTGCAATGGAAACAACCGAATGACCACAAGTGAGCGGACTTTTTTCTGCCAACTCTTTCAGCCAGTTACTGCAAGCGACAAATGTTATTTTGCCTTTGGCATAGGCTTTTTGTTTCTCTTGAAAAGTCTGTTTCGATAAATCGTTTTCCGATGCCGCAATCAGATAAGGACACGAGCCACATTCTTGTTCGTATTTTTTGCATGTTCCTGCGTGATGACAAATTCCTGTAAAAGCCCACATATCGTGCATTGTCCACACCACTTTTTTGCCTGAAGCAAGAACTTTTCCGATTTCTTCAACCGATAACATTCCTTGATTAATCCAGTGCAGATGAATAACATCGGCTTCTTTAAATTCCGGTAATTGCGTTATGGAAACACCTGTGTTGGCAATGGAAACATCGAAAAGGTTTTCTCGTGAAAATCGGTTTTTAAAATAAATCTGTCCGCGTTCGAGATAAAAATTGAACTTGTTTTTCAATTTACCGCCAATCTGAGTCACGTTTTCATTGTCCGAAAACCTGTCTCGCACCAACATTTTGGCACTTTCGCCGCTGGCATTAAGCGCGTTCATCAGTCGGAAAGTGGCAATTGCAGCTCCGCCGTGAATATCGGATGTGTTGACGATAAGGATTTTCATGTTTTATCTCGTTCTTAAATATCGATTAATTCTTCTTTTCAATTTTGCCCAAATGGAATTCGTTCTTCCATAATATTTGGCAATTTCTTTGCGTGCCGATCTGTTCTCTTCGATTCGCGGAATATCGATAGAGAGTTTTTGCATATATAAATCTGTCGGGAAAACTTCATCTTTGCCACTATGGACACCGCTTCCGTCGAATCCGATATTTCTAACCAACGATCTTCCCGCATTTAGTGAAAGAATATCTTTCAAAAAGAGCGATGCGTTCCAGCGAATAGCCCAAGAATTGTTTTCACCGTTCACTTGTCGTTGCAACATTCTGGTGAAAGGATAATTGCCATTGAAATCGAATTTTTTGGTTAAGTTTTGCTTTCTCAACTCATTTAACAGAGCCTGTCCGTCGGGATCGAAGTGCTTCCATGCACGTTTCCACGTAGCCCAACCCCAGCTGCCTGTCCATTTTATAAGAAACGTTTTGGGCAGTTGCGGCAAAGGAAAACAGTAGCCTTGAATATGTCCGATTTTCTCTTCGTTTTCAAATTTCTCCAACGCTTCGTTCATAAAGGTAAGAAAGTAGGGCGATGTAATCAAATCATCTTCAAGCACAATCACTTTTCCATATTCGTTTACAACTCGTGTAACACCTTCGATAATGTTTTTCGCCAATCCCAGATTGTGCTCATTTTCAATTATATGAATATCTTTAAATCCATCGATACAATGAATCAATTCACGCACTTTCATAACATCTTTTTTATCGCTGTCGTTTTTGTATCCGTCAGAGAAGATATAAAGTTCGCTTTCGCTGCAAAGTTCGTTGTTGAGCAATGCTTCTAACGTTTGTCGCGTGTGCGAAGGTCGATTATATGTGAAAAGTAATATTGGTGCCGGTTTCATAATTACAAACTTATTTTTTCCGATAAAACATTTCGTTTGAAAACGCCAAGATTAACGTCTTCGCCAATTATTATATCTTTTTTCTCGAGTTCGGACTTCATCGTATTGTATGCCAACTCAGGATTGTTATTGTCACCGCTCAAATGGCAGAGCCAAATATTTCGCAGATGTGGAGTGTAATTATTTGCTATAAATTCAGCTATTTCCCGATTGCTCAAATGTCCTATTCCGTTGCTGATACGCTGTTTTAGTTGATAAGGATAGCGCCCGTTATGTAACATCTCTTCATCGTAATTACTCTCGATAACCAGGTGGTGAGCTTTGCCTATGTAATGCGCAACTTCATCGGTGATTGAGCCTACATCGGTGGCTAGTGTCATTTTATGGTTGCCAAACTCGAAAAAATAACCCACGTTATCGTTACTATCGTGCGGTACATCGAACGGAGTAATTCTGAAATCTCTAATTTGAAACGATTTCTCTTTTTCTATAACACGTTTATTTGGCTTAACAATAGAATTTTTAATAAGCGGACAATTACGGATTCCCTTATGTACCTCTTCTGTGGCATAAACGGGAATATTCATTTTTTCAGCCAGATATCCGGCCGATTTTATATGGTCGAAATGGTCGTGTGTAACCAGAATAGCTTGAATATGAGAGTAATCAACTCCGTGTTCCGCCAATCTTTTTTTGATAACGCGCGGTCCCAATCCGGCATCGATAAGCATCCCGTAGTGATGGTTGCCCAAATAGTAACTATTGCCACAACTTCCACTACTAAGACTAAAAAACGTAAATTTATATGATGAAAACAGGTCTAATTGCATACTGTTTGCAAAGATACCAACAATTTGGGATATTGGATTTACGATTTGGGATTTTTTACTACGTAAGTGGGTTAGTGAATGAATAAAAAAATTTACCTTTGTGAAATAAACTTGTCGTTATGAAAAAATACAAAATTCATGTTTCGCGCAACGAAAATATATTTACTATCATTGTTGCCGTTTTGCTTATTGTTTTTATAGTTAAGTTCTATTTTGGAAAAGATAAAAACTTTGAACCATTACTTTTTCAAATTCCTTTATGGATTGGTATTATTATGATTCATATAAAAGAAGTCAGACTGCATGATAACGATGTACTTGAACTTCGTCATTATGTAAAAACCAAAGCACAAAAGCCAATTTCTGTACAGCAAATCACCTCTTATAAAATAGATGCTGATAAAAGCAAATTGACAATTGTCTATTTTCGAGAGCAATTGAGAGGCAGTTGGACTCTACGCCTTTCGGAAAAATATATCGACGATTTGGTGTCGGAACTTGTGCGTAGAAATCCGGCTATCGTGAAGGAATAGATGTGAAAAAAACAGACTTACTCTATATTAAAAAACAAGCATATCTTTGTGATAATTTCAAATAAATTCAATCAAAAAATATTATCTGTATGAAACCATCTTTTTTATTAAAGTTACTTTTTATTTCATTTATCTTTCTCTTTTTTAGCAAAAGTGAAATTTATTGTCAGAAAAACTTCAAGTTTGGAAAAGTTTCTAAGGAAGAGCTTGAAATGAAATCTTATGCAAACGATTCGTCAGCTAATGCTGTTGTTCTTGGTGAGGAAGCTTATACTTATTTTCACTTTACGGACGATTTTAGCCTCAATACAGAAATAGCAGAAAGAATAAAGATACTGAAACAAGAAGGAGTAGAGCTTGCTACCGTTAATGTGCAATATTATGTGTATGAATCGGTTAAAGAGCGAGTGTCGGGCATAGAAGCATGGTCTTATAACCTGGAGAATGGAAAAATAGAAAAAACCAAACTCGATAAAAAATTCATTTTCGAAGAAAAAGTCAATGACAACATTTATCAAATAAAATTCGCCATCCCAAACGTAAAAGCAGGGTCTGTTATTGAATATAGATACAAAAAAACATCGCCATTTTATAATAGATTACCCGAATGGTACTTTCAGCGGACAACTGCACCGGTCGTTTATAGCCGATATGAAGTAGTAATACCTGAATATTTTGTTTATAACACCAATACAAAAGGTTATGAGCACATAAAAGTGGAAGAAAAAGAAATTAACGAAGCATTTAGTATTGCTCAGCGTGGTAAAACCGAGAGAGTACCGCATACGTCTCGAGTTGTAGTAATGACTGCGGAAAATTTACCGGCAATGAAAGACGATGATTATATTTGGAGTGTTACAGATTATTTGTCAAGCGTATCATTTGAATTGGCTGCCACAAAATTTCCCGGAAGTTTTTACAAATCTTATTCAATGACATGGGAAGATATTGATAAAACTTTGCAATCGCATACCGATTTTGTGAGAAATTTTACAAAAAAGACATCTTTGAATGATGAAGTTCAGCAATTTGATAATATTTCAGATGAGAGCGACAAGATTGCCGCAAT
Organism: uncultured Dysgonomonadaceae bacterium; assembly: GCA_964346495.1. Lineage (GTDB taxonomy): Bacteria > Bacteroidota > Bacteroidia > Bacteroidales > Dysgonomonadaceae > JBGZFC01. The sequence continues at coordinate 1,095 of CAYFUW010000010.1, read as the reverse complement.
ATACAATTATGTAAAAGGTAAAGTTAGATGGAATGGCGAATATGCTTTTTTTGATAACACTTCAGATGCGTTAAAGAATGGAGTGGGTAACAATGTTCAAATAAACGGCTTAATTATAAGTGCCTTGAATAATGCAGGAATTAAATCCTATCCCGTTTTGCTTAGACGCCGATCTCAGGGAAGATTGCCTCTTACTGTACCATCTTTGGACAAGTTGACAACGTTTATTGTTGCTGCAGAAACAAAAGATGGAACTGTTTATTATCTTGATGGCTCGGCTACACGCGGCGGATTAAATATGCTCCCTTCAGACCTGTTGGTTGATAAGGCACGTACCTTTGACTTAAAAGAAAACGGTAAATGGGTAGATCTTACAAAACTTACTCAAAATCAGATAGTAATAAGCAACAGTGCAAGGCTTAATCCCGACGGCTCTTTGGAGTGTGAAATAGATGCTTTCTACAGAAATTTGCCGGCTTATGATTTAAAGAATCATCTGTATAGTTTGAAAGATTCAACAGAGTATATCGAAAAATTTGAAAATGATAATGATGTTGAAGTAATAAGATATTCTGCAGAAGGACACGATGACAACCTTTCAACTTCTGTAAAATCAACAATGTTCATTAAAAAAGATGATTTGTCGCGCGGAAATTTTATTTATATCAATCCTTTAATTATTCCTCACATTACAAAAAATTCATTTACACAATCCGAAAGAAAACTTCCTGTTGAATTTAAATATCCCATGGTGTTCCAAATAATTTCAACCATTGAAATACCGGAAGATTATGTAATTGAAGAGTTACCCAAATCTGCAAGAATTGCTCTAGATCAAGGTGCAGGAGCATTTAACTATGCAATAACGGGAAACGGCAACAAAATTCAGTTAAATTACAAGTTTAATCTAAACGAAATAATTTTTTCTTCTACTAGTTATGGAATGTTGAAACAATTCTGGGAGCATTTGACTACTAAAAACAGTGAGATGGTAGTTTTGAAGAAAAAATAAATAATCTTGTTATGATTAAAAAAACATTATTTTTATTTATAAATTTGCTAATATGCTCATTTGCTTTCGCTTCAAAAGAGAGG
>CAYFUW010000009.1:0-36148 GCA_964346495.1 uncultured Dysgonomonadaceae bacterium | reverse complement strand
TATTTATTTTGCTTAATATCGAATGATTGGGAGATTTTAAGGGGCGACTATTTAAAAAAACAGTTGAAAAGTTACATAAACATCATGTAAGGTTACTTACATCTACATTATATTTGAGATGTTTTTCATATTTTGTATATGAGGAGATAAAAAAATGTGGGGAAAAATTCCCCACATTTTCTGTTTTTTTAAGACAAGGTACAAGACTTTTGATAGTTCTGAATTTTGAGTGTCTAATAGCGATTTAATACAAGCTTTGTAGGACTGACAGGGACTAAAAATTCGGGATTACAAATTCTTCCGAAGGCATTCATTTTTTTGAGTCAAAAGTTATTAGAGACAATTTCAATGATTTCTGTTGCAATCTTTTTTTTGCTTTTCAATGCCAGTGCCCAACTTTTTCCTTGATTTGAAATAACGGTTACTTTATTGGAGTCGTGTCCAAATCCTGCACCTTCATCTTTTAAAGAGTTGAGAACAATAAAGTCGAGATTTTTTTTCGCCATTTTCGTTTGGGCATTTTCCATCTCATTATCGGTTTCCAATGCAAAACCTACAAGAATTTGATTATCGCGTTTCTGTTTTCCTAAAGTGGCGGCTATATCGGGATTTGTTGTAAGTGAAATAGATAGGTTTTCGCCATCTTTACGTTTTATCTTTTCTGATGCAAATTTTTCGGGACGATAATCTGCTACTGCTGCCGACATAATTGCGATATCTGTTTCGGGGAAATATTTCAATGTAGCATCGTACATCTCTTGAGCCGATTCCACATCAATTCTGGTTATATTCGGATGAGTAACAGACAGTGCAGATGGTCCCGACACCAGAATCACTTCTGCACCACGCTCAGCAAAAGCTTCGGCAATGGCAAAGCCCATTTTCCCTGTCGAGAAATTTCCTATAAATCGGACAGGATCAATCCGTTCATAGGTTGGTCCCGCCGTGATTAATATTTTTTTTTTGCTGAAAGTCTGTTGTTCAGCAAAGAAATCTTCCAAATAAGAGACAATATTTTCGGGCTCTTCCATACGCCCTTTGCCATGCAAGTGGCTTGCAAGTTCGCCTTCGGCAGCTTCTATCACTCTAACTCCATCAGACTTTAAAGTCCTTATATTTCTTAGAGTGGATACGTGTTTATACATGTCTAAGTCCATTGCCGGAGCAATAATAACAGGTGCTTTCATCGATAAATATGTGGTAATTAGCATATTGTCAGCTACGCCACTAACCATTTTTCCAATTGTGGCTGCCGTTGCCGGAGCAATCAGCATTAGGTCTGCCCATAATCCTAAATCTACGTGACTGTGCCAAGTGCCATCTTTTGAAGCGAAAAACTCACTTATTACAGGTTTGCCCGATAGGGTAGAGAGGGTAAGCGGTGTAATAAACTCTTTCCCGGCAGGCGTGATTACTACTTGCACTTCCGCACCTTTTTTTACCAACAGACGTACAAGTGACGCCGATTTGTATGCGGCTATACTTCCGGTTATTCCCAGTACTATTTTTTTACCTTGTAGTGATGACATAGACATATATATAATAATGTGTAGATTTTATTGAGTGCAAATTTACATGTTTTTTGTTTGAAACGGGAATAATTATCGTAAAGTTATATATTTGGTGCTTGTTTTTATCGATTTCAATCCAATTTTAGTTATAAAAAGTTAAATAATTGGCAATATATGGTACTATGTATTGCATATTACTATGTAAAGCGTATATTTGCATAGTAATTCATTCAAATATTAAAGAAATGAACGTAGAGAATACACAAAGCCAAATGAAAAAGGGGGTACTTGAGTACTGCATTTTGGCAATAATAAAACGAGGAGAGGCTTATCCCGGCGATATTACAGACGAGATGAGAGCTGCAGGTATGGATATTTTGGAGGGAACTCTTTATCCATTGTTGAACAGATTGAAAAATGCTGATGTGCTATCTTACAGGTGGGTGGAGAGCAGTTCGGGTCCGCCAAGGAAGTATTTTAGCCTTACGGAAAAAGGGGAACGATTTTATTCCCTTCTAGAGATAACATGGCGCGAACTCTCATCGGGAGTAGAAGCTGTAACTACAAACAAAAACAATTTAGAAACAAACAATAATACAACAGAACAATGAAAAAGGTAATAAATATCAACTTCTGCGGACAAGTAATTGCTATTGAAGAGACCGCTTACGAGATTCTGAAACAGTACATCGCGAGTTTGAAAAACTATTTTTCGAAAGAGGATGGGGGAGATGAGATTGTGAGCGATATAGAGAGCCGCATTGCAGAACTTTTCGGAAATCGTTTGAAATTGGGTATAAATTGTATCACGGATGGAGATGTTGAGTCGATTATTTCAAGTATCGGTCGTCCCGAAGATTTCGATCCGGAGTATAAAAGTAATTCTACACAAGATAGCAGCAAATCAGAAAGTAGTTATTCGACAGAAAGCCAACCTAAATATGAAAAGTCATCACGACCACTTTACAGAAATAGTAACGATAAAATAATCGGCGGTGTATGTAGCGGATTGGCTCACTATTTTAAAATAGACCCGGCTTGGATGCGAATTATTTTTGTGTTCTTGTTTGGCATGCTGTTTTGGGTTTATATTATTCTTTGGATAGTTTTGAAACCGATGCCTTTGGAAAGCAATATCACGAAAAGACTTTACAGAAATCCCAACAACCGATATTTGGGTGGTGTTTGTGGAGGAATAGCAGCATATTTTAAAATAGATGCCTGGATTCCACGCCTTATTTTTCTTGCGCCACTTTTGATAGGCTCGTTTGGTATGCTCTCTTTCCCGTTTGCTCTTCTTAGAGATACTTTTGATATTTTCGACTATAACTGGAATATTAACGGTGGGATTGTTATAGTTTATGTCGTACTTTGGATAATTTTGCCGATGGCAACTACCGTAAAGCAAAAATTGGAGATGATGGGCGAGGAGGAGTATATTCAGTCGTTACGTGCAACTGTAAGTGATAATGTTTCTCAAACCAAAAACCGATATGCAGGAGCTTCTTCTGATTCAAATTCTAATTTTACAGTTGATAGTGAGGGTGATAGAATGAGCCAAATGCCACCTGTACCACCTACAAACGGAGAAAATAGGCGGAGGAACGATATTTCGGACGCTTCGTCTCGTTCGGGCTGTTTGACTGCTTTGGGAGTATTTGCCAAAATAGTGTTTTTTGCATTTGCAGGAATATTTGCAATTGTTTTGGCGGTTGTTCTTTTTGCTTTTATTTTTGCTGGGGCGCAATTTATTCCGTTGAAATCGCTATTTATCGATTCGGGTATGGAGACTAACCTATTGTGGGCATTCGGAATATTATCGATTGGTGTACCGTTTGCGGCAATTGTTTTGTGGATAATTCGTCGTTCGATAAGAGCAAAATCTCGCCCCGTGATTGGTGCTGTTGCATCTGTTTTGTGGGTTATCGGAATTTTCTGCGGGTTGGCTCTTTCGTTTCAAATTGCAAAGAAATATTCATCGGAAAGCACGATTAGCAATTCTATTCAACTGACTCCTACCAAATCGAATACCCTTTATGTAGAGCCTGTTTTTGCGAGTGATGATTTGCTTCAATTTAGAACCGGTTTTGGTCCGGGTGCATACTTAGATTATTTACTTAATTATAATGAGCAAAAAGACTCGCTATTTTTTTACGATATAGATGTGGATATAGTTGAGAGTAAAGATTCGCTTTTCTATGTAAATACAGTAAGTAGTAGTTACGATTACAATAAATCGAAAGCGAAAAGGAATATTCGTCAGTTTACATATCCTATTCAACAAAAAGATTCTTTGCTTATGTTGCCAACATATTTTTCGGTTCCATATGAGCAGGGATTCAGAGCACAAAGTATAGAAGTTGAGATTGCAGTTCCGAAAGGTAAAAGGGTTGAACTAAATCCCGAGATAGAGAATTTAAATGCAAAAAAACGTTTCTATAAGAAGAGAAAATTCGATTTTGATGAATTTGACGATTTTGATATTTGGTAGAGGGATTAGTGTTTAAGAAATATATTGGCAAAATAAGCCTGTTTAATGTAAATAAAACGGTCAAAAGTTTAAAATTCTATTGTATGTTTGATAACGATTAGAATTCGAATGAAGCTCTGGCTCCAATTTCTCTAAACTTTATTTTGTGAAATGACCCGAATATTGCGACATTGAAGTAACGGTTTCCTATACCGTAACCCAATTCGGTATAGGAGATGATTTGTGGTGTATATAGGTGGCTGATATAGAGTCGCTCTTTATCGGCAAATTGCTGAACAAACGGTATCCTTTTCATAATAAGAAATGGCGTTTCATACATGAAGTGAGCCTGTACGTATGAGTCGGATATACTATAAAGATGCAGACGCAGCAAATTGAAGCCGCCACCTATACCGTCTTTCCAGTTTTCAGGGAAAAAGTTTTTCGAAAAATAGTAAAAGTCGGTAAAATGATATGATTGCCTGTCGAAAAATTTGCCCGCACCTATGTGGTACTGAATCGACCTCATATGCCCGAGATAGATATTTTGATTGATATCTATCTCAACACGGTTGTATTGTGAGTTACTACCAAGAATGCGGTCGAAACATCTCGAAAATTCAACTTTCAATGTCGGAAATCTGGAACGTACATAAATTTTTTGTCGGCGTTCATATCTGTAATACTGTTCGGGTGTCCAACTCAATCTGATAAATGGAGTAAAAGCCCTGCTATCTTTAAAAATTTCGTGCCCAACTTGTTCATTTTCCATGGATTGTTGCTCAATAGTTTGCTGCGATGGTTTTCTGTAGTGATAATCGATGCCAACTGTGGTCAACAGGCCATTTGCTATTTCGAAATTATTGATAAGTTTGATATAATAATCTTTGAATGAGTTAACATTAATTTCATCAAATGAAAAAACTGCTTTCGATTGTTTCTTATCAGCATCTGGAATATGGCTGTATAACGGATTCCCAATTCCTGCCGACAAAGAGACACTTCCCAAATAGAAAGGGTCGTAGTTCCATGATGTTGTTATATCTGCCTGAAAATCTTTGCGTTTGAAGAGATATCCGGCGAAAGCATTAATTTTAAACGTTCGGCTTCTTTGCAGGTCAAAATTAAAGTAGACCTTTTGTCGGTAAGAGATTCCTTCCTGAGATGAGTAGCCTAGCATAAGCGGGTTAAATAGTCCGCTGTAATCGATGCTTGTCGATTTGTATTTATATCTGGTGTTTGTTATAATTCCTTGTGCTAACTGTATTGGTGTTTTTTTGTTGTATGCTGTATCGGTTTTCGTCTTTCGGATTTGTTTTTCCAAAAAAGCATCCAGAACATCTTTTTCAATAGCTTGTAACGGGATAGGCCTGTGTTCATTCCAAAAAGTGGAATCAGAAACTACCGGCACCAAATCTACTCTAAGTTGATGGAAGTTACTTAAATTGAGTGACTTTTTTATCTCTTTTACCTTCCTTAAATCGATATTTTTATACGATATTTCGGCAAGGTGCCTGCTCGCTATCTTATTGCCTAAGTATTTGGTTACGTGAAAAATAGATATTTTTTCGGGTAGATAATTGGTTATCCATCTGTTTCCCATAGTTATTTCGAACGTGAAATCGGCTAAAATTCCGATGCCTTCACCTTTAAAGTAGGTGATTCGCCAGGTGCCATACTCTATTATAAAACGCCCTTTTAGCAGTTTCGGATTTTTGTAAATCGGGTCAAAATCAATGGTGTAGTATCTGTTTCCTTTCTCTTCGTATGTCTGTACTATATCGTATTTATAATATTTCGAAGTAGAAAAACGCGTAGGCATAAAGAAACTCTCGTTGTTGGTCGTTTCTCCGTAAACATTGATGTTGAGAAAGTTGAAAGGCATTAAATCTATGTCCTCTTTTCGGGTTAGTGTGCCGTTTACATATTTAATATCTTGTGTGTAGTTATTTGGGTGATTGAATTTAAAGTCGCTGAATGTTTCAATTAATATTTCATCGGCATGAGGGTCGTGTAAAACGAAGTTTGGAACGAGGTGAGTATATTTATATAGTATGTTTTTTTTGACTGTTTTTACATAGGTTCGCATATATACCTCTGCTTCGAAATGTTCGATTAGCTGATTGTATTTTTGTGATGCACTCATTGTCCTTTTTAAAATAGTGTCTAAAGGCAACGAGTTGTTTGATAACACATTGCTTGTAGTAACCAATAAAAAGATATATACAATAATTTTGTGCTTCATCTCTATGGTAAAAATAGCGATTGTTTTGCGAAATATCGAACTATCTCACAAATTTAGGAATAAATATCAATAAACAAGAAGTTTATAGGTTTTCTTGTTCAACCTTTTTACCTTCGTCTCTATATTTTATATATAATTCGTAAAACTTCTCTTTCTTCTTATGAGATGAGTATTTTTCGATAATTTCCTGACTTTTTTTGAAGTCTTTTTCGGCAGATTCAAGTTTTAACTGACCTGTTTTCTCTATGGAGCTATTGGTTAGCCTGGCTGCTTTTTTTGCATCTTTTTCTAGGCTTGTACAAGATATCAGGAATATAATAAGAAGTGCCGAAACTATTTTGTTTGTTATTTTTTTCATATCTCTTTAATGTTGTTTTAGAAGGGTAGGGCATCATCTTTATCACTCATAAAATCACTTGATGACATTTGTGAAATTGGTGCAGCCGGTTCTGTTTCTTTTGGCTGGCTGTTGTTCATTTTTGAGCCAACCTCTACGTATCCTTTCGGTCTGCTTAGCGATTTGTCAACTTGATTTAGAAAACGTGCATATTCACTATCAAAGATAAGTCTTGCGATACCTGTTGGTCCGTTTCTGTGCTTAGCAACAATAATTTCTGCAGTACCAATAAGCGATTCTCCATCAGCTCCTTCATGAATTCCGTAATATTCGGGTCTATGAATAAAGCAAACTATATCGGCATCTTGTTCAATTGCACCGGATTCCCTCAAGTCGGCAAGTTGCGGTCTTTTACCTTCGGCTCCGGGTCTGTTCTCAACACCTCTATTCAATTGAGAAAGAGCAATAATGGGTATGTCCAGTTCTTTTGCCAATCCTTTGAGTGAACGGGAAATCATACTTACCTCTTGTTCACGACTACCGAAATTCATTCCACTGGCATTCATTAACTGTAAGTAGTCTATAATAATAACTTCTACTTTTTTCTCCCTAACCAGGCGACGAGCCTTTGTTCGCAGTTCAAAAACCGACAAACTGGGTGTGTCATCTATATAGATTGGAGCATCGTACAGATATTGTTGTCTTACATGAAGTCGTTCCCACTCATCGTCGTCCAGGCGTCCGCTTTTTATGCTTTCGCCTCTTACCTGACACACGTTTACCAAAAGTCTGTTGACTAACTGCACGTTTGACATCTCCAGAGAGAATATGCCAACAGGAATTTTGTTGTCAACAGCCATATTTTTTGCCATTGACAAAACGAATGCTGTTTTTCCCATTGCAGGGCGGGCAGCAATAATTACCAGGTCAGACCTTTGCCAACCCGATGTCAAACTGTTTATCTGTTTAAATCCGGTTGAGATACCACTCATTCCATCTTTTCTGTTGGCAGCTTTTTCAATGTTGAGCAGAGCTTCTTTAATTATCGGATTTATCTGTATAACATCTTTTTTTACGTTGCGTTGCGATATTTCGAAAAGTTTTCCCTCAGTTTCTTGTAGTAGGTCGTCAACATCGATAGTTTCGTCAAATGCTTGTTGATTTACGCTTGATGAAAAGGCAATCAATTCACGAGCCATATATTTTTGAGCAATAATACGCGCGTGATATTCTATGTGTGCTGCAGATGCAACTTTTTCGGAAAGTTCTGCAATATAATGTGCACCGCCTGCAGACTCCAATTCACCTTTTCTTTTTAGCTCCTCCACAACCGTTAGCAAATCGACCGGTTTTTGTTGCATTGCCAGGTCTTGTATGGCTCCAAATATCAGGTTGTTTTGTGGATTGTAGAAACTTTCGGGTTTCAGGATATCACTTATTACCGAATATGCATCTTTTTCGAGCATAAGTGCCCCTAAAACAGCCTCTTCAAGCTCTTGAGCCTGAGGTGGCAACTTTCCTATTTCCGGTACTAGTACAGGTTTTTCAACTATTTTGGTACTACTTCTTGTGCGTTTTTGTTTTTCCATCTCTCTCTATTTCTTCTCTCTAATTCTTAATTGCTTCAAAGATACTATCCGGATGTGTGATTATGTACTAAAATCATATTATCTTATCAACAAGTTTTCATCTTTTTTTGTCGATAAGTTTTAAAATGCGCTGATTATCAGATTACTTTGTTTTTGTCTCGATTATTTTCAATCCTACTTTTTCAATGCCGGTTATTGGCTCATCGCGCATTCCCTGCACAATATATACCGAGCATCTTTTTTCGGGATTTATAGAAATTGCTGTTTTATACGGAATGCTTATCTGATATATTCCACCGAAACCGTTTCCATTCCATTTGCCATATATATCGGCAAGTTCTATTTCGATAGTGTCGTTGGTGTAGTGTTTATTTTGCAGATTCTGCTTTACAAAAAACCAAAGATTTTGATACGGATATTGAGCATTGTGCGACAACTCTATAAAAACATCGTACTTTTTGCTTGCGTCAACATGCATGGAGTCGGTATCGAAAAGCAAGATATTCTCTTTACTCCATTTTGATTTTGGAATATGACTGAACTTGTAAAAGACTTCGCCACTGTTGTTGCAAGTTGTAAACAGAAACACAAAACACAAAAAAACAATAGTCCTATATTTAGTTTTCATTTTTATTATTGCGGTTTTGATTTCTTCTTCTATTAAAGTTTTTTCTTTTACCGGGACGACGTTTTCTGTTGTTTTGTTTTTCTTGATTTTGATTGTCAAATCTGGTGATACTGCTCTCTTTTAACAAGTCTTTTTCGTATGCTGATTCGTATTTGTTATTTGGTTCAGTGTCAACATCAAGTGTATTAGGCTTTTTGCCTTTTTTATTCATCTCAATAATTTGAAATGCTCTTTTTCTTGAAATAGTTTGCAAATTAACAGCATTATTTTTGTCGGTGGAGTAGGTAATATTACCGCTCAAAATATCGGTTTTGAAGTGATAATAGTCTTTATCCCTAGTTTGCAGCACAATCTCTTTCGAAGGTAATTTCTTTTGTGCTTCCATATACACATCCACTTCGTAGTTCATACAGCATTTGAGTTTGCTGCATTGTCCTGCCAGCTTTTGCGGATTGAAAGAGATATCCTGATATTTTGCTGCCGATGTAGATACAGAAACAAAACTCGACATCCAACTACTGCAACAAAGCTCCCTTCCACAAGGTCCTATACCGCCTATGCGTCCTGCTTCCTGACGTGCACCAATCTGCTTCATTTCAATCTTTACCTTGAATTCAGATGCAAATATTTTAATCAGTTGTCGGAAGTCAACTCTTTCGTCTGCAATGTAATAAAATATAGCTTTGCTGCCATCGCCTTGATACTCAACATCTCCAATTTTCATGTCCAATCCAAGTTCCAAAGCAATTTCCCGTGCCCGAATCATTGTAGGTTGCTCTTTTGCTTTCGATAGTTCATATTTTTCCATATCGGATGCCCGTGCAACTCTATACACTCTTTTGGGTCCGTTTCCGTTAGTATCTTCGTAATAGTTGTTTTTTTTCATTTGCAGATGAACCAGTTTACCTGTTAGGGTAACGACACCAATATCGTGTCCCGGTGATGATTCCACTGCTACATAGTCTCCCGATTTTATCTCTTTATTGTTGCTGTTGATATAGTATCCTTTTCTGGTATTTTTAAATTGCACTTCCACCATATCAGTAAGTTCTTGCATTTCAGTGAAATCGTGCAACCAGTCGTAGGCGTGTAGTTTTGAATTATGTTTCGGACATCCTTTGCAGTAACCTATGTTTTTTTCAGTTGTGCCCTCCAAAGGTTTAATATCCGCCAGTTTGTTATATAATAGTTCTCCATCCATGTTGTTTAGAAATGTTCTTTTCTGTTGTTTTATATATTGAATTGCTACCTATCTTTTGGGATTAGTAATAGCATTGTTATTTTTAAGCATAAATCTAAAAATATGATTTTCGCGTTGCCATTTTGCTCTATCTGTCTGTAAGCAAGTGAAAACTCGTCATTCAGTTCCTGTATGTTGTGCTCGTTTATATATACAGCAAAACGTTCGCCAAATATCGATTCTTCTCTGTTCAAATAGATCATTTCGGGCTCGTTGAGATTAGAAACAAAGTACTCTCTAAATAGTCGCATACTGTATAGGAGAAAACTTTTTTGCATCTCTCTCCCTATTTGCGAAATTTTGTTGGCAATCTCTTTTATCGAACTGATTTTTCTGGAATATGATGCGCGCATCATATCCTGAAACAGAGTAAGAAGTTGGCTTTGGTCGTTTTCCGATTGAATTATTTTTATTGCATTTGTAAAACTTCCATTCGAAATATGGGCAATTGTTTTTGCATCACTCTCTTCTATGCCATAATGGTGTTGAATAGCATCAACCATCTCCTCACGTCCAATTGCTCTGATATTTAGTGGCTGACATCGTGAGCGAATAGTTGGTATTACCTCTTCCAGGTTTTCTACAACTAATATAAAAATAGTGTTTGCCGGTGGCTCCTCTATAAGTTTTAGCAACTTATTGGCACACGATTCGTGCATTTTTTCGGGAAGCCAGATAATCATTGTTTTATATTTCGCTTCGTATACCTTTAAACTCAGCTTACGTATAATCTCTTCACTCTCTTTAGAGTATATTAGTCCCTGTGCATTTTCGGCATTTATAAAACTAAGCCAATCGTTGAGATTGAAGTATTTATTGGTACTCAAAAAAGCCCGCCATTCCGATAAGTATTCGTCGCAAATTTTAGATTTTACTACCGGAAAAACAAAATGTAAATCCGGATGAGCAAACTTGTCAATTTTTTGACAGGAAGGGCATTTGCCACAAGCATCATCATCACCTCTGTTGCTGCAATTCAAATATCGGGCATAAGCTATTGCCAAAGGCAACTTGCCCACACCTTCCCGACCGTAAAAAATACGTGCATGTGGCACAAATCCATTTTGTACGGTTTCTATAAGGTGTTTTTTTACATCGTTAAGCCCAATGACATCTCGAAAATACATGCAACTAGTGTGGTTTTATTTGAACATACAAAAATAAAGAAAAAATATGTATTTAGAAAACTAAGAGTCCTTTTTGAATCTATTATAGCAGATGAAAAGTTATTTATGTATCATTCACAACTAAAGATGTATGATTGTGGAATTATTTCCCACTCATGATTGAGTAAATGTCGATTTTTTATCTGTTTTAGAAAAAGTAAAGTGATTAAACAAAAAAAGGACAACAGTAACGTTGTCCTTTTTTTAGCTTATATATATTATTTATTTTTTACCAATGCTTTTTTGTAAAGTGCTTGCTTTATTATCGCTCTTTTCCTCTTCAGTAGCTTTGGTTGCTTTGCTATCGCGTCTCTCGTCGTTAGTTTTAGCTACTCTTCTTTCACGTCTTTCGGGAGATCTTTGTAAATCTTTTGATTTAGTTCTTCTCTTCTCAATTTTTTTTGCATTGCCGGCTTCTTTTCTTTCATCTTTCACAGCAGAAACTCTTTTGTCGTGTTCACCGCCCGGGTAAGTTTGTTGAAGTGAGGGATGATCGCTTGGTCTTTGTTTGATAATGGGTTTAAGTGGTTTCTCTTTTTCAGTTGCAGTTTTTTTATCTTTTACTTCTTTTACTTCAAGTTTTTTATCAGTGCAACCATGCTCTTTCTTTAGTGATTCCGGGCAATCAGATTTTACATCTTTTGTGGCTTCTTTTTTTAATGCATCCTCTTTAGCCGTACTCAATTTAGTTTTGTTTTGAGTAGTGCTTTCAACCTTTTTTTGGGGAACGGCTTTAACATCTTTCTTATCTTGAGCAAACGATGTAGTAATAGAGAGTGCTAAAATAAATGTTGTTGCTAAAATTAGTTTCTTCATATCTTTCAAAATTTTAATTGTGTTTTTTATTCTTGTTATATATACATATTAATATGACAATGTTTTTAATAAAAGGTTTATCACAATCAATAAAAAAAATTGCGAAAACCATTTTATATAATACAAATATACACTATTATTGTTGGTTGAAGCATTATTCATTTAGTTAAAAATAAATAATAATATTTTTTGCAAACCGAACAAAACCCAATAAAGAGAGTATTTTTGTATCTTCGCAAAATATAAAGTGCATAAAATGATAAAAGTTGAGCAAATACATAAAAGTTTTGGTTCTCTCAAAGTACTCAATGGTATAGACCTTGAAGTAGAAAAAGGAGAGATTGTTTCGATTGTAGGACCGAGCGGAGCAGGGAAAACAACTTTGCTGATGATAATGGGTACTTTGGATAAAGCCGATTCAGGCAAAGTTTTTATAGAAGAGACCGACCTAAGTAAACTTAATGAGCGAAAACTTGCCGACTTTAGAAACAAAAATATCGGATTTGTATTTCAATTTCATCAACTTTTACCCGAGTTTACAGCATTGGAAAATGTGATGATTCCGGCATTAATAGGGAATAGTGTTCGTAGCGATGCAGAGAAGCGAGCAAAAGAGTTGCTCGATATGATGGGGCTTGCCGATAGAATGGGACACAAACCTAATGAATTGTCAGGAGGTGAAAAGCAGCGTGTTGCAGTTGCACGTGCATTGATAAACAACCCGTTGGTAGTTTTTGCTGATGAGCCTTCGGGTAGTTTGGACAGTGAAAATAAACAAGAACTGCACTCGCTTTTCTTTAAGCTGAGAGACGAGTTGAATCAAACTTTCGTTATAGTAACTCATGATGAGGGTTTGGCATCAATAACAGACAGGACTATCCACATGAAAGATGGTCAAATCGAAGAGTAATTCCACAAGAGTATATTTTAGAAACAATAATCAATTAAACATAAACAATATGAGAAAAATTATCATGTCAATCATTATTGCAGGAACGTTGTTTTCGTGTAGCGATGCAACTAAATCCGATGCAACAAAACAGAAAGGTATTGCCGAGATAATAGGCAAATCAGAATTTAAAGCTGAGAGCGGAATAATGTCACCCGAAGCACTTTACAGTTTCGGACGTGTTGGCGCCTATGTTGTTTCGCCCGATAAATCGAAAATTCTTTATCAGGTAACGTATGTTGGAATTGAGGAAAATAAAACCAATTCCGAACTATTTGTTATGAATATTGACGGAACCGATAAAAAGCAACTTACCGTTACCGCAGCTAACGAAAGAAATCCACAATGGATTGAAAATGGTGAGAAAATTGCATTTTTAAGCAGTGAATCCGGCTCATCTCAAATTTGGACAATGAATCCCGATGGTAGCGGAATGAAACGTATTTCGGATATCGATGGCGGAATTGATGGTTTTATCTTTTCACCGAATGGTGAGAAATTGCTTTTCCACAAAAGCGTGAAGGTAAACAAAACTACTGTAGATAACTATCCCGATTTGCCAAAAAACACAGGTCGTGTAGTTGATGATTTAATGTATAAACATTGGGATACCTGGGTAGATGAAATTCCACACACATTTATTGCCGATATTTCGGGAAGTAAAATTACCAACATCAAAGATTTGCTCGAAGGTGAACCATATCAGGCACCGGTTATGCCTTTTGGCGGAATTGACCAGCTTGCTTGGCATCCTGATGGAAACAAAATAGTTTATACTTCAAAAAGAAAAGTGGGAAGAGAGTTCGCCGAATCAACCAACATTGATATATTTATGTATGATATCGTGTCGGGAGAGACGAAAAACTTGACCGAAGGAATGATGGGATACGATATGAGTCCACAATTTTCTGACGACGGTAAATATCTTGCATGGCAAAGTATGGAACGCGACGGTTACGAAGCAGACAAAAACCGTCTTTTCGTTTTGGATTTAGCAACAGGAGAGAAAAAGTATATTACCGAAAATTACGATAATAATGTTGATGCTTTTGCCTGGAACAACGATAACAAAACAATCTATTTTGTTACTTCTACAAAAGGAACAGTACAACTCTATTCAGCTAATATCGAATCGCTTGAAATTAATGCTATTACAGAAGGGAAACACGATTATACTTCTGTTGCTTTAGGAAATGGCAACCTGATAGCTGGTCGTCAATCAATGTCGAAACCGACTGAGCTTTATGCTGTTAATATCGAAACCGGAGAAGCTACAGAGCTTACATTCGAAAACAAACATCTTCTCGACCAAATCACAATGGGTGAAGTTGAAGAGAGATGGATTGCCACAACTGACGGAAAAGAGATGTTGACATGGGTTGTTTATCCGCCTAATTTTGATGCTACAAAACAGTATCCCGCTTTGCTTTATTGTCAAGGTGGTCCGCAAAATATGGTTAGCCAATTCTGGTCATACAGATGGAATCCGCAAACAATGGCAGCCAATGGTTATATCGTAGTGATGCCAAACAGACGTGGTTTACCCGGTTTCGGACAAGAGTGGAACGAACAAATTAGCGGAGATTACGGTGGTCAAAATATGAAAGATTATCTTGCTGCAATCGATGCACTTGCAAAAGAACCGTTTATCGATGAGAACAGGCTTGGTTGTACAGGTGCAAGCTATGGCGGTTTCTCAGTGTTCTGGTTAGCCGGAAATCACAATAAACGTTTCAAAGCATTTTTCGCACATGCCGGAATTTTCAATCTGGAAGCTCAATATCTCGAAACGGAAGAGATGTTCTTTGCCAACTGGGATATGGGCGGAGCATATTGGGATAAATCAAATCGCACAGCACAGGGTACTTTTGCAAACTCTCCACATCGTTTTGTTGACAGATGGGATACTCCCATTATGATTTCACATGGTGAGTTAGACTATCGTATTCTTGCATCACAAGGAATGATGGCATTCAATGCTGCAAAATTACGCGATATACCTGCCCGTATGCTTATCTTCCCGGATGAAAATCACTGGATCACTCAACCGCAAAACGGAATCCTGTTTCAACGTGAATTCTTCCGTTGGTTCGACGAATGGTTAAAATAAAATGGTATTTGCTATCATTTTTCGATAAAAAGTGCATTTTTTGACAAATTGATGAAAAAAAAACAGCCAAAAAGTTTTGGTATTCTGAAATTATGCGTATCTTTGCACTCGCTATCGAAAAATGACAGCAAATTGGTGTGGTAGTTCAGTTGGTTAGAATACCTGCCTGTCACGCAGGGGGTCGCGGGTTCGAGTCCCGTCCATACCGCAAAAAGCGACTTGAAAAAGTCGCTTTTTTTGTTTTAAATAAATATTGTCTTTGCCAAACTTGAAACAAATTTCAATTATCAACTACTTGTGTTGTTGAAAAATAAGAGAATAACTATAAAAATAGGAAGTCTTATAAGGTGAGCTTGCAGGTACAACCTGGGCATCTCTTATAAAACTCCCTAATAGTTTTACAAAGGTACAATTGTTTTTAAAAATACCAAAAAAAATTATATTTGCAAAATAAACTGCTTTAATATTATTAAGCAATTTTAAAGAGTAGAATGGCATACCTGGCATGACCTAAGTCGCCGCTACTCTTTTTTTTGTTTATATATTACATTTGATTGTTCGTGAAAGTATTTGTTTTTTGTGGCACGTTAATATATCATGCATCAGATAATGGAAATAAATTATATCGTTTTCTTGCTTTATAATGAAGCAAAACACAAATTTAACTTATAAAAACCAAAAAAAGTGTCGCAATTCTCCAAAACTGCGACACTTTTGTATAAAAATAATATTGTTTTACCTGCTTTCTAAATTTTTAGATTCACTTAAGCATTTTTCTGAAAACTCTCGTGCATATTTATTGCTGCTTTTCTTCCGTCACCCATAGCCAGAATAACTGTTGCACCACCACGAACAATATCGCCACCTGCGAAAATTGAATTATCGGCAGTTTGCATAGTGCTTTCATTTACTACAATTGTTCCTTTCTGTGTAACATCGAAGCCGGTGAAAGTTGAAGGGATAAGCGGATTTGGTGAAACACCCACGCTCACGATTACCTGGTCGGTATCAATCCAAACGGTATCACCTTCTATAGGTTCGGGACGGCGGCGACCGGATGCATCTGGTTCACCCAGCTTCATTCTTTGTAAAAGCATACGTTGTACGCGTCCTTTTTCGTCGCCTTCATATCTCAACGGGTTGTGCAGGTTGTAGAAAAGAACACCTTCTTCTTTGGCATGTTTTACCTCTTCTACTCGTGCGGGCATCTCCTCTTCCGAACGACGATAAACAATCATTGCTTTGTCGGCACCTAATCGTCTGGCGGTTCTAACGGCATCCATAGCGGTATTTCCACCACCTATTACCGCAACATTTTTGCCTTTATGTACAGGTGTATCGCTGTCTTCGTCTGCAGCTTGCATCAGATTTACACGAGTCAGGTATTCGTTGCACGACATTACTCCAATCAGGTTTTCACCCGGTATATTCATAAAGTTGGGTAATCCCGCTCCGCTACCTATAAATATTCCTTTAAATCCTTCTGCTTTAAGGTCTTCTTGCGAAATTGTTTTGCCAACGATGCAGTTGGTTACGAATTTTACGCCCATTTTTTTCAGACCTTCAATTTCTGTATCCACGATGTGGTTTGGCAACCTGAATTCCGGAATTCCGTAACGTAGTACTCCGCCAAGTTCGTGTAGTGCTTCGAAAACGGTTACATCGTATCCGAATTTTATCATATCACCGGCAAAAGCCAATCCTGCAGGACCAGAACCAACAACGGCTATTTTTATGCCATTTGAAGGAGCAATATCGGGAATTGAAATGTTGCCGCTTTCACGTTCGTAATCGGCTGCAAATCGCTCCAGATAACCTATTGCCACAGGCTCTTTTTTTAGCTTAAGAGTGTAGAAACATTGGCTTTCGCATTGACGCTCCTGTGGGCAAACACGTCCGCAAACTGCCGGAAGTGTGCTTGTCTCTTTCAATGTTTTAGCAGCTTCTAAAAAATCGCCACGCTCTATGTTTTTTATGAATTTAGGTATATTGATTTCTACCGGACATCCTGTAATACAAGTCGGATTAACACAATCTAAACAGCGAACGGCTTCAGCTTGTGCTTGCTCAGCAGTGAGACCTATATTTACCTCATCGTATGTTCTGCTTCTTACCTCTGCATTCATCTCGGGCATTTTCACCCGAGTCAAATCGGTACGATCTTTATTTTTTGTTTTTTTGCGCAACTCTTCACGCCATTCTGCAGCTCTTTCGGTTGCTAAATATTCTTTTGTGAGCATTGTATCTTACTTTTTATATTCAACTGTTTTGTTTTCGTAATCTTGTTTAGATATTAATTGTATGCTTTTTGTCTCATCAACATTTCGTCGAAATCTACCTGATGGGCATCAAATTCCGGTCCATCAACACATACAAACTTAGTCTGACCACCAACTGTAACACGACACGCACCACACATACCTGTACCATCAACCATAATTGTGTTGAGAGATGCAATAGTAGGTACCTCATATTTTTTGGTCAGTTCCGATACAAATTTCATCATAATGGCTGGTCCTATAGTAACACACAAGTCAACCTTTTCGCGTTTGATAACATCTTCTACACCTTCTGTAATAAGACCTTTGCGACCATAAGTGCCATCGTCTGTTGTGATAACTACTTCGTCGGAATATTCTCTTACCTGGTCTTCCAGGATAATTAAATCTTTGGTGCGAGCTCCCAAAACGGATATTACCCTGTTCCCGGCTTTTTTCATAGCCTCTATAATTGGCAACATTGGTGCTACACCAACTCCACCTCCGGCACAGATAACTGTACCAAAGTTTTCGATATGCGTTGCTTTTCCAAGCGGACCAACTAAGTCGGTAATGTAATCGCCCACCTCAAGTTGACAAATTTTTTCTGACGACTTTCCAACTTTCTGTATAACAAGCGTTATGGTTCCTTTTTGGGGATCTGAAGATGCAATGGTGTAGGGTACACGCTCTCCCTTTTCTCCAACACGAACAATTACGAAATGTCCGGCTTTACGACTTTTTGCAATTAATGGGGCTTCAACCTCCAATTTTACAACCTTCTCCGAGAAGTACTCTTTAGAAACGATTTTATTCATATTTTGCTTAGCCTTATATATTTATGTGGTAATTAGTAATTACTACAAAATTATAACAATTTTTTGGAAAAGAAAATTTCTGATAGTGAATATTTGTAATTTATTATAATCAGTATAGGTAATATTTAAAAAATAACATTGATTTTTTATATAAAGATAGAGACGTGATAATTTTCACGTCTCTGTTATATTAAGATATATATTGAAACTGTCAGTTCTTATTTTAGTAAGAAACTAAAGTCATCTTTATTGGAAAGTTCCTTAGGTTCTTGTCCGAATTTGAAAATGCGGGCATCTCTTTTTCCGATAAGTGATAGTTTCTTGTCTTCCAGCAGAAGCATAGTTCCTTCGCGAAGTCCAACCACGAAAGTGTCCTGGTGTACTTGCAAGAACTCCTGAATACGCATTTCGCGAGTTTCGCCTCCGTGATCTGCCGGATGTGCATCAAGGTAATGCGGATTAATTTGGAATGGAACAAACTTCAGAGTTTTAAATCTCTTTGGCTCTACAATAGGCATGTCGTTAGTTGTGCGCAACGATGGGCAAGCAATGTTAGAACCTGCACTCCAGCCTACATATGGCGTTCCTTCTTTAACAGCTTTGCGGATTGGCTTAATCAAACCATTTTCTTGTAACATTTTTACTAATTGCCATGTGTTTCCACCGCCAACTACGATAGCATCGCAATTTTCAATAGCTTCTACAGGGTTCTCAAATGTGTGAATACCTGTTACTTCTAGTCCTATATCGGCAAAGCGTGCGTTTACTTTATCTACATATTCATCAAACGAAAAAGTTACAGCCGCGTATGGTATAAAAACTATGTTTTTTCTTTCACCAAGAAAATCTTTGATGTTGTGTTTTGGGTAGTCCAGATATTGTTCACCCGGGTTGGTCGAATTGCTAATTAATAGTAGTCTCATTTTGTGTAATTTTTTATTAAATATCTCGCAAATATACAAAATAAAATGTGGAAATTATAGGTAAAAGCATTAAATTTGTATTCGGGCTGCATAGTTGATATGTTTTCAGCCATATGGAACAAAAAAAATGATTTAAAATGGATGCAATATTAAAACAAATACGAACAGACTTGCGTTTGTCGATGAATGGCGTAGTTTCAACAAGTATGCGGGAAAAAGGATTGGATTATAAGCTGAATTTTGGTGTAGATATTCCGAAGTTGCGCCAAATTGCAAAGAAATATTCGCAAAATGTTACTCTTGCCGAAACTCTCTATGAAAAAGATACCCGTGAACTGAAAATTTTGGCTACTATGCTTTATCCTGTGGAGCATCTTTCAGATAAAACAGCCGATGAGTGGTGTGAGAAGATTCCAAATCAGGAGATTAGAGAGCAAGCGTGTATGAATCTGTTCCAAAATCATAAAAATGCTGTTGACTTGGCTCAACGTTGGATAGAGAGCTCTGACGAAAATATTCGAACAACAGGATATTGGCTCCTGGCACGATTATTTATTATCCGCAAAGATGATATCGAATTAGACCAGCTGAATATGGATGATATTCTTCAAAAATTGCAGAAAGATATTCGAAATGAGTCAACATTTCTGCAACGAGCAGCACTGAATGTGTTCAAATTTTATGGGCGAACATCTAAAAAACGTGCCGAAACTGTTTTGGAATTGATGAAACCGTTCGAAAACTCCAATAACGGCGTTGAAAGAGAGATATATGAAATATTGAGTTTCGAATTTTCTCTATTGGAATAGGTTACTTTTTGTTGTAATTGTTTTTTAGCATAACCATCGCTATAAGTAAGTTTACTATCAAAAGTGCTCCTCCTCCTGCAATAACATAACCTTGCAGTTTTGGCAGTGTAATTAAGCAGATAATTGCTATAACTACTATTGCAATAATCAGGAATTTGATTACATTTAAAGCTGTTTTTATTATCTTGTTTGGTTTCATATTCATTTGTCTTATTTATTTTGCAAAGTTTTTCTTTTCAGCCAATTAGCAATATCTTTGAGTACCTGCGGTGAAATAGTCTGTTCTATTTTTCCATACTCATCCATCTGCCCCGTTTCACACTCTTGAAACAGGTGGTTTGAGTCGGGATACGACTTTATTTCATATTTAAAATTGCCTCCTTTTTCCAAAGCGTTTTTTATAGCCGATAGATTGTCTTGGAATTCAACTTGAAAATCTTTTTCGCCATTAATTGCTAATACGGGGACAGATATTTTTTGAATATATTTTTCTGGTTGACTTTTCAAAAAACTGCGATATCCAGAGAGTACCATTGCATTGAATTGATTTCGCACAAAAACATCTTTCTTTTGTTGCAGTTTCACAAGTATTGGAAGTTGTTCCCAAAACTGTCCAATGCGGTCACGTAAATCCGTTCTGTTGATTTCTGTGTTTTCCCAATCTATCAAACTCTCAAAAGTTTCTCGATTTATCTTTTGTAATCGTTCAATATTCTCAATTTCCATTCCAGATTGTTGCATCAGTACTTCATTTTGTTTCATGATTATGTCAATTCCGGGAACTCCGGGTGATGCCATAAGTACCACAAATGCAATATCTTTTTTGTTTTTTGCAGCTAACATAGATGCAACAATTCCACCTTCGCTATGTCCGATTACTCCAATCTGTTTTTTATCTATATGATTATGTTTTTTTAGAAATGCTATTGCGGCTTCAGCATCGGTAACGAAATCGTCTAAGGTAGCAAGTTTAAAATCACCTTGTGAGTCGCCAACACCTCGTTTATCGTATCTGAGTACAGCAAAACCGTTTTTTGTAAGATAATCGGCAATTACCAGAAATGGTTTGTGTCCTAAAATATTTTCGTTTCTGTCGTTTGGTCCGCTTCCTGCTATTAGAATTACAGCCGGGAATGTGCCTGTTGAATCGGGCATTGTGAGTGTACCTGCAAGAGTAATTTTGTCTTTAATATTTTCGAATGTAACATCATCCGATTTATATTGGAATGGCGGTTGTGGCTCTTGCGGACGATTTAATAGTGGCTTTTCATTTCGTTTTAATATCAATGGAAAAGACATGCCTCCTTGCTTGAAGGTTCCATTAATAGAGTCGCCTTCGAAAACTCCTTCGTATTTTATACCTAAACCTGAAGCATCAATTTCTATATTTGGATGAATAAAAGTTGTCTTATTTGTGGGCAGGTCAAAAGCATTTTGGTCGGGACTATCCATTTTAGACGTGTATATTGTGTCTTTTTTCTCAATAGTAAAACCAACACGTAATTTGTTGCCCATAATATCGAGTGTGCCGAGCCATTTGCCGCTTATTTCTTGTGTGTGAACAGCCTGGAACGAAATCAACAACAACAGTGTAAATATTAATTTTCTCATAAGTGGAGCAAGTTTTATTAGTTGTTTCCTACTACAAAGTTAAAACTATTTTGTTTGAAATATGCAAATATTTAAGAAAGTTGTGTCCGTTGTTACTCGTGGTGATAAGGTTCGCCTTTCATAATTGTCATGGCTCTGTAAAGTTGCTCTGTGAAAATCAGTCGTACCATTTGGTGAGTGAAAGTCATACGCGAAAGAGATACTTTTTCATTTGCACGACTGTAAATTTCATCCGAAAAACCATAAGGTCCACCTATTACGAAAACCATTCTTTTTGCAACAGAGTGGCTCTTTTTTTCGATAAAATCGGCAAATTCGGTAGATGAATACTCATCGCCCTTGTCATCAAGTAAAACAACGTAGTCGGTCGGTTGCAATGCTTTCAGAATATTATTTCCCTCTAATGCTTTTTGGCCTTTTTCGGGAAGCTTTTTAGAGCCTTTAATATCCGGTACTATAATAGTTTCGAAAGCGGTATAACGATTTACCCTCTTTTCATACTCTTTAATAAGTGTGGAAAATGAATCTTTATCTGTTTTTCCTACTGAAAGTAGTATAATTTTCATAAAGAAATGTTATTTACTGATAGTGAATTGGGGTTATTTGGGTTATAAAAAAATAAAAACAGTATATTCCTACAAATATACCGCTTTATTTTATAATTTTGCACTCGAATTTGGGTTATATAATTGAAATATCTGAATTCTCTTGATTATCTTAGTTAAAACACTGCACATCTTACTTTGCATATGACCATAAAAGAGTTAAATGAAAAATTAATAGAACTCGCTTTTGCTGAAGATATTGGCGAGGGCGATCACACAACTTTGTGTAGTATTCCTGAAAATGAAATAGGAAAGTCACAATTGTTAATTAAAGAAGCCGGTGTATTGGCCGGAGTTCGTGCGGCAATTGAAGTTTTTCATGCTTTCGATTCCAATCTGGAAGTAGAAGTATTCATCAATGATGGGGAGTTGGTTAAGCCTGGCGATGTTGCATTTGTGGTGACCGGAAAAGTACAATCTATTTTACAAACCGAACGCCTTGTGCTGAATATTATGCAGCGTATGAGCGGTATTGCTACCACTACAAAGCGATACGTTGACTTGTTGGCAGGAACAAAAACACGAGTTCTGGACACAAGGAAAACTACACCGGGTATGAGAATGCTGGAGAAAGAGGCTGTGAAAATAGGCGGAGGTGTAAATCATCGTATCGGACTGTTCGATATGATTCTTTTGAAGGATAATCATGTCGATTTTGCAGGAGGAATAGAGAATGCCATTCGCAGAGCACAAAACTATTTGGCAGAAAAAGGCAAAGATCTTAAAATAGAGATAGAGGTTCGTAACTACGATGAACTGAATGAAGCTCTACGTGTAGGAGGTGTGCACCGTATTATGCTCGATAATTTTACACCAGAACAGACACAAAAAGCTGTTGATATTGTGAACGGCAGAGTAGAGTTGGAGTCGTCAGGAGGTATAACATTAGAAACTATTCGCTCTTATGCCGAAACCGGAGTAGACTTTATTTCGGTTGGTGCATTAACTCACTCTATTAAGAGCTTAGATATGAGCTTGAAAGCGGTGAAATGAGAACACCCATTTTGTATATTTGATAACTAAAAAGGAGGAAATAATACATTGAATAATAACAAAATAGATACAGAAGATAGAATGCCAATGGAAAAACAAGAAAAACAATTGAAGCTGGATAAGCGTTACATGAGAATGGCATTCATCTGGGCGGAAAATTCTTATTGTCAGCGTCGTAAGGTAGGTGCTTTACTGGTAAAAGACAAAATGATTATTTCGGATGGTTACAATGGCACGCCTTCCGGATTTGAAAATATATGTGAAGACGAGAATGATAAAACAAAGCCTTATGTGCTTCACGCAGAGGCGAATGCGATAACAAAAGTTGCACGTTCCGGAAATAGTAGCGAAGGAGCTACTCTATATGTCACATCATCGCCTTGTATTGAATGTGCCAAGTTGATAATACAAGCCGGAATTAAACGTGTAGTTTATGCCGATTCATACAGACTGAGCGATGGAATAGATTTGCTGAAAAGAGCATCGATAGATTTGGTTGAAATTGATCTGAATAATAAGGTATAATAAAATGTATTCTAAAAATAATAATAAAGTTTGGTTGCCTTTGTGGATAGCTGTCGGTATCGCGATAGGTATTTTTATTGGTAACAAATATGTGAAATTTGGCAGTTCTTCCAGAATGGGTGGAGTTGGTAAAATTGATGCAGTGCTCAATTATATCAATAAATCATACGTTGATACCGTAAATATCAGACAGTTAATTGAGGACGCATTGCCCAATATTGTAGAAGAACTAGACCCACACTCTACATACATATCTGTAGGAGAGATGAAACGAGTGAAAGAGGAACTCGAAGGACATTTCTCAGGGATTGGTGTTAGTTTCTTTGTTCTAAAAGACACAATTGTGGTAACAAGCATAGTGCCGGGTGGTCCATCGGAAGCTGCAGGTATTAATCAATGGGATAGGATTGTAAAAGTAAACGATACACTTGTAGCCGGTAAAAAAATAACAAATCAAGAAGTACTAAACACACTTAGAGGAGAAAAAGGCTCTGAAGTAAAACTTGCTATAAAGAGAGGTGACTCATCGAAGCTACAAGATATAACTATTACACGTGGAGATATCCCGATGAATAGTATTGTTGCATCTTTTATGCAATCGGAAGATGTTGGCTATATTAAAATAATTACTTTTGGCTTGAATACATATAATGAATTTATTTCTGCGCTTTCGAAACTGAAAAGTTACGGTGCAAAATCTTTCGTAGTAGATTTAAGAGGAAATAGCGGTGGTTCATTAGATGTTGTAGTGTCAATGCTAAATGAGTTTTTAAATAAGGGAGATCTGATTGTTTATGCCGAAGGACGAAACTTCCCCAGAACGGATAGTTATGCAAATGGTTCCGGTACAAGCAAAGATGACGATATAGTTGTTCTTATTGATGAGATGAGCGCATCGGCGAGCGAAATATTTGCAGGAGCTATTCAGGACCACGACAGAGGTTTAGTATTGGGAAGACGTTCTTTTGGAAAAGGATTGGTACAAAATCAGCGGGACTTCCCCGATGGTTCAGCTATCAGATTAACTGTAGCACGCTATTACACGCCATCGGGACGTTCAATACAGCGAAGTTATGAAAAAGGCAAATATGCCGATTACGAGATGGAAGCTGTAAATCGCTACCTGCAAGGTGATTATGTAAATGTAGATACATCGTTGGCTTTGGTTCCTTTCAAAACAAAAGGAGGAAGAACAGTTTTCGGTGGTGATGGAATTATGCCTGATATTTTTGTAAAAAGAGATACTGTTGGTATAAACTCATATTATAATTCTCTTGTTAGTAAAGGAATAATTCAGGAGTATGCAATGATATATTCAGATATTTACAAAGAGAAGCTTAAAGGTTTTGATACAGTTGAGAAACTGAAAAATCATTTGCAAAAACAGCCTCTTGCGCTTAATATGGTTAGCTATGCCGATAATTTGGGTATAAGGAGAAGACCATATTATATAGAAGAGTCTTATGATTTAATGCAAAATCAACTGGTTGCATTTATTGTTAGAAACTTTTTTGGCGATGAAGGCTTTTATTATGTTCTTTCTCAGGAAGATATGTTGCTTGACAAAGCAGTGCAGCTAATTGAGAGAGGATTGGCTTCTCCAAATAACGTGGCTAATGGAAAATATAATGGTTTGTTCAGTGAGATAATTAACACTGAAAATAGCCATTATGAAAACTATTTCATGATGAATTATACGTTTGTATCTTGATGTAGTGATTAATTTTCTGAATTAATAAATCGTTTTAAAGATCTTTCTTAATGAATAATATACTTAAAAATTACTTTTCAAATAGAGTTTTGTCTCGTTTATCAATATTGATTATTGATATTGCAATTATTGTATTTTCAAGCTTCTTTGTCAATTTTATACGTTATGCATACAATGGGATGCAATTAGGCTCGTTCGACAATGAGATATCAATAACATTAATATTGGTTGTATTCAATACAATCACCTTCTTTATTTTTAAAACCTATAGTGGCATTTTGCGCTTTACATCTTTCACGGATTTATATAGAATTTTATATGCACTCACTTTAGGATATGTTGCCTCTTTGGTATTTATGTTTGTATTGAAACTGAATGAGTCTCTTGCATTTTCTCTGCCCACTTATGTTGCAATTTATATTTTCAATGTGCTTCTTATGGGGTTTTCCAGAATATTTGTGAAAGAGGTTTACGACACCTTTACAGGTAATGTGGAGAGTGTTAGTAATGTATTCATTTATGGAACAAGAGCAGCAGGTATAAGTGTTGCAAAATCTTTGAAGGGTAATAATGAGTTTAACTTTCGTTTATCAGGTTTTATTTCCGATCAGGAAAAAATGATTGGAAAAAGTATAATGGGTGTTGAAATTTATGCAAATAACGACAAACTATTTAAGGTTCTTGAATCTAAAAACGTTAAAATAGTTATTGTCTCACCACATAAAATGGAAGAGATAAAAAACTCGCCACTGCTTAATAAGTTTGTTGACCATAATATTTCTTTACTTACAACCAGAGCTTCAATAAATGAGTGGAGCGGAATATTAACAAGTAAAGGACAGCTGAAAGATATTCAAATTGAAGACCTCTTGCCTCGTGACCCTATTAATATTAATTTGCAAGATATAGCGAAAAATATTGAGGGAAAACGAATAATGGTTACCGGAGCAGCAGGTTCAATCGGTAGTGAAATTGTGCGTCAGGTCGCTGCATTCAATCCATACAGCATAATTCTGATTGACCAGGCAGAAACTCCTTTGCATAACATGCGCATAGAAATGCAAGAGAGTTGGAGAAATATAAATACGAGAATTTTTGTTGCTGATATAATGAACGAAACTCGTATGAGAAAGTTATTTCAGGAAACAAAACCGCAATACGTTTTTCATGCCGCAGCTTACAAGCATGTACCTATGATGGAAGAGAACGTGTCTGAGTCGATACAAACTAATATAAAAGGTACCAAGATAATGGCAGACCTTTCTGTGGAGTTCAAAGTTCAAAAGTTTGTAATGATTTCTACGGATAAAGCAGTTAATCCTTCCAATATTATGGGATGCTCAAAAAGAATTTGTGAGATTTATACTCAATCACTTGCAAAACACTTAGAGAAAAAAGGAGAAGCTTCAACTCAATTTATAACTACCAGATTTGGAAATGTATTAGGCTCAAATGGTTCTGTTATTCCTCTATTTAAAGAACAGATAAAGAATGGCGGACCGGTTACCGTTACACATCCCGAGATAATTCGTTATTTTATGACTATTCCTGAGGCTTGTCAGTTGGTTCTTGAAGCGGGCTCTATGGGAAAGGGTGGGGAAATTTACCTTTTCGATATGGGGAAACCAGTTAAGATTTTAGATTTAGCTAAACGAATGATTCGCCTTTCCGGTTCTCAGAACATTAAAATAGAATTTACAGGTTTAAGACAGGGTGAAAAACTTTATGAAGAGCTGCTCAATAAAGAAGAGGATATTATTCCTACTCATCACAAAAAAATAATGGTGGCAAAAGTGCAGGAGTATGAGTTTGACGTTGTTAGCAAAAAAATAGACGAGTTGATTAAAACATCATACGAGTACGATACTATGCTATCTGTGAAACAGATGAAGGAGTTGGTTCCGGAATTTAAAAGTATCAATTCACCATACCAAACTATAGACGAACAGTTAGAAAGAAACGGGAATTAATTGATTTAGCTTTTTTATAGAGCTAAATTTCCCTGCATGTCACATAGCTTTCTATATACACCATTTTGATTATATAAATCGGAGTGCTTTCCGCTTTCTATAACTTGTCCATCTTCTAAAACATAAATAACATCTGTATTTTTTATTGTTGAAAGACGGTGAGCAATTATTATCGTGGTGCGATTTTCCATCAATTTTTCTAATGCTTCCTGCACAAGACGTTCAGAGCTTGTGTCTAATGCTGATGTAGCTTCATCAAGGATTAATATTTTCGGGTTTTTCAATACTGCTCTTGCAATGCTGATACGTTGACGTTGTCCGCCCGATAGCTTGCTTCCCCTGTCGCCAATGTTGGTTTGATAGCCATCGGGAGTGGCGCTTATAAAATCATGCGCATTAGCAATTTTGGCAGCTTCAATTACTTCTGCTTCAGTAGCATTTTGTGTTCCGAAAGCAATATTATTATAGAAAGTGTCATTAAACAAAATTGCATCCTGGTTTACATACCCAATCAAAGAACGTAAATCGTGAAGCGTGAAATCTTTTATATTAATTCCGTCAATATATATTCCGCCTTTCTGAATATCGTAAAATCTTGGCAACAGATCGGCTAGAGTTGATTTTCCTGAACCCGATTGACCAACCAAAGCGATTGTTTGTCCCTTTTCTATTGTGAAGTTGATACCCTTTATTACCCAATCTTTATCATATTTAAACCAAACATCTTTGTAGGTAATATCGTTTTCGAATTGTATTTGGCTAGGATTTTCAGGGTCTTTAATCTCATTTTCTGCATCCAGTATTTTATCGATTCTTTCCATCGATGCAAGACCTTTCTGTATAGTATATGCTGCACGTGAAAACTCTTTTGCCGGATTAATTATACTGTAGAAAATAGTCAAGTATAAAATAAATGTGGCAGCATCAATAATACCTGTCTGATTTAAAATGAGTTTTCCACCAAACCAAAGTACAATTGCAATAGTTACTGTTCCCAAAAATTCACTCATAGGGTGAGCCAAAAACTGACGTTTAGCAATTCGCCCTGACATCCGCATAAAGGTGTTGCTACCTTTATAAAAACGTCTCGAAATATCACCTTCGGCATTGAACGCTTTTATAACACGCAAACCGCCCAGAGTCTCTTCGATTTGTGCCATCAGCTCGCCCCATTTGTTTTGCGCTTCTAAAGATGTGCGTTTCAGTTTTTTCCCTACAGTTCCCATAACGTATCCCATAACCGGAAGTAAAATCAAAACAAAAATGGTTAATTGCCAACTGATTACAATCATTGTTGTTAGATAAATAAGTATGAGAACAGGGTTTTTGAAAAACATATCAAGCGAACTCATCACAGATGCTTCTACTTCATTCACATCACCTGAAATACGTGCCAAAATATCGCCTTTACGCTCTTCAGAGAAAAAGCTAAGCGGTAATGCCAATATTTTATCATTTATCTGATTCCGTATATCGCGAACTACACCTGTGCGAATAGGAACAGTGAAAAATGAGCCGAAATAGGCGGCACTCGTTTTTAGCATTGTTGTAGCGATAAGCCATATAGCCAAAATAAGCAGTACATTAGAGCTGCCATGCTTTTCAATAAGTTGTGTAAGAAACCAATAAGCATTGTTTTTCAGAATATCCATACTGGACATATCAGCTGTATTCCATGCTATAAAACTGTAATCTGCATGTCCTGCATCGAACAAAATATTCAGAATCGGAATAATTGCCGAAAATGAGACTACCGTTAACAATGCAGTTGCAATATTGAAGAAAAAAGCAAGAAAAACGTATCTTTTATAAGGCGGTAAAAATCGTTTGATTATGCTGAATAGTCCTTTCATCTTTTGAAAAACTGTTTTTATTTGATTTATTCTAATAATCAGCTTTTTGCTGATTTTATTGAAAAACGGACGCAAGTTACTCATAAAATATGATTTTGTTGCAATAAAAAACGGTATTTCGATTGTTAATCTATAATAGAACTATTTTTAGGTAACTAAATTTATCAAAGTGGATAAAAAAGTGTATTTTTGTATTCTCAATCATTGAAATTTCTTTTATGAGAGTAATTTTAATCTATTTATCTGTTATTGCATCACTATTAATGATGTCTTGCAACGGAGCAAAAAACAGCAAGTTTAGAGCAGACAACGGGATTGTATTTGATACAATAGTGGTGGATAAGAATTTTTCCCTGAAAAACGATTCTATCAATCCTTCTTGCAGCATTCATATTAAATTTGTGCATCCGGTTTCGAGCAAATATGCCGATTTAGATAGCTTGCAACGGATTTTTATCAGGAGATTTTTTGGTCCTGCTTACGACTCTTTGTCAGTACAAGATGCAGTAGATAAGTATGTTGCCAACTTTTTTGCAAGTTATAAAGAAGATGTTGCAACATTCCAGAAAACTTTAAAAAGTTCCGGTAGTGATGATATTTTTGCACCTGTTTTCACTTATGATGACGATTTAGGCACTATTTCTGAAAAATATTACTCTTATAAAGAAGAGTTGTCCGATTCGATATATTTTAATGCTCGCGGAGTATTGTCATTTCAGGTGAAACAGTCTAGCAATAAGGGCGATGCGGCTACATTTAACTCTTATCAAAACTATTGTATCGATTTAAATAGATTGGAACTCATTACAGAAAACGATATTTTTAGGTCGGGCTACGATGCTGCATTGCAACCAATATTTCAGACTTCACTGATGGAGCAAAACAGTGTTAACACTCTTGTTGATTTAGCCGATATAGGATATTTTGGAGTTGATGAAATCGTTCCCAACAGAAATTTTCTGATAAATGATCAGGGAATTATTTATACTTTCAACAAAGGAGAGTACTCTGCATATCAACTGGATGCGCCTGTAGTTTTTATTCCATATCAATTGATAAAATTGTTGTTGCGCGAAAATTCACCGGTTTCAACCTTTAGTAAATAGTATGCAGATTATAGAGAAATATTTTCCCAACCTTACCGATAAACAGAAAGAGCAATTTCAAGCTCTTTTTGATTTATATGCTGATTGGAATTCCAAAATCAATGTAATTTCAAGAAAAGATATCGATAACTTATACATCAATCACGTATTGCACTCTTTGGCAATTGCTAAGTTTATACAGTTTTCGCCACAAACAAAGGTGTTGGATGTTGGTACGGGTGGAGGCTTTCCGGGTATTCCATTGGCAATATTTTTTCCGGAAACTCAATTTACTCTGTTGGATAGTATAAGAAAAAAAATCACAGTAACATGCGAAATTTCGAACTCTATTGGTCTGAAAAACGTTGAAGCTATACATTCGAGGGTGGAGGATGAGAAGAAAAAATTTCACTTTGTGGTTAGCAGAGCGGTAATGCCTTTGCATGATTTGGTCGTAAAAACTTCAAAAAATATTGATAAAGAGCAGATAAACGGATTGCCAAACGGCATTATCTGTTTGAAGGGTGGCGACTTAACCGAAGAGATAAAGCAATATAAAAAGGTTGTTGAGGAGGTGGAGTTGTCCGGCTATTTCGAAGAAGATTTTTTCTCTACCAAAAAGATTATTTACTTACCCATATAGTTGTGCAACAATAAAATAAGGATTAAAATATGATTTGCTTTCCAAACGCTAAAATAAATTTAGGACTCAACATAGTTTCCAAAAGAGAGGATGGATATCACAATCTTGAAACCGTTTTTTATCCTATAGATTTGTCGGATGCGTTGGAAATTGTTTCGTCGGAAAGCAGTAAGCCTTATCGTTTTTTTCAAACGGGAATTGAAATAAAAGGAGATGCTGACGATAATCTTGTAATCAAAGCATTAAAGCTGATATCGGAAGAGAAACAGATACCGCCGATAGATATTCATCTGTTGAAGAAAATTCCTTTCGGAGCAGGGTTGGGTGGTGGCTCGTCGGATG
Organism: uncultured Dysgonomonadaceae bacterium; assembly: GCA_964346495.1. GTDB lineage: Bacteria > Bacteroidota > Bacteroidia > Bacteroidales > Dysgonomonadaceae > JBGZFC01. Next base: position 4,941 of record CAYFUW010000009.1, on the reverse strand, counting down.
CGGCATTTATGTTGAAACTTTTGAACGAGAAGTTTTCTTTGGAATATTCCGATTCGGAATTGATGCGTTTTGCAGCGAAATTGGGTGCAGATTGTGCATTTTTTATCAAAAACAGACCTGCTTTTGCATCAGGTATTGGCGATAAGTTGGAAGAGATTGAATTGGATCTGTCCGACTATTTTTTCGTGTTGGTAAAACCCGATATTTTCGTTCCTACCAAAGATGCTTACTCTATGATATCGCCTGCAAAACCCGATATTTCACTAAAAGAGATCATCAGAAAACCTGTCTCAGAATGGAGGAATTTGATGAAAAACGATTTCGAAATCCCGATTTTCAAAAAATATCCCGAAATAGAAGCAATCAAACAAAATCTGTACGATATGGGTGCGGTTTATGCATCAATGTCGGGTTCAGGGTCATCGGTTTTTGGCTTTTTTAAAGAAAAACCCGATGTGGAGAATCAATTTGGAAACAATTTTGTGTGGACCAATTTTTAATTTTCAGATAATAATTAAAACAAAATAATATGAGAAATTTTGCACTATTTATATTTGCTTTTTTAGCAGTTTTGTCCGTTTCGGCTCAACAGGTTTTTACACCGGGCGAGGTAAATTATTTCGGACCGATAGCAGTTCAGAAACCTATCTTGCTGGATAGTACGAACTTGGATAATAAAAAATATTCAAACGAGTTGTTACTCGCGAATTCTATTTCATTTCCTGCACAAGAGCGTTTTACAACCGTTTTGAAACCCGATGCAGAAGGCTTTTTCAATCTGAAAAAAGAACATAAAGGTGATGCTTTTCATCTGATTTCGTTCAATATTTCGGCAAATAAATATTCGAAAGGAAAACTTACCGTTACATCGCCAAATATGCTCGAAATGTGGATTGACGATGAAAAAGTATCAACCAAAACGCAACAAAACGATAGTCTGCACCAATCGGGTTCGGTAGATAAGGATTTAAAAGGTTTTACAAATAATTCGCGGGTTGTGATTAAATTGTTGGCAACAGCAGACGAGAAAATCAATCCGACGCTCAAAATCGAAGTTAAAACCGAGTTGGACGACTCTCTCACTCAATACACGTTTGCAAACAAAGCTATCAGACGCATAAATATAAAAGATATTTTGGAAGGTAAACGAGTAAACGGTTCGTCGATTTCGCCAAGCGGACGATTTGTTCTGTTACGATTGAACGAAACTTTGCCCGGTGGAGAGAATAAAGGTACCATTGAGGTTTACGATACCAAACAAGGAAAGGCAATTATGTCGGAAGCGTCAGGTCGCTCTCAACTTGCATGGATGCCAAAATCAGATTTGCTATACTATGTGGCTGACGGACAAAATGGTCGTACACTCTATACGCTTGACCCTTTGCAAAATGTCACAAAAATTCTTGCTGAAAAAATGCCAAAAGAGAGTTTCTATATTTCACCTGACGAAAAATCTCTTTTCTACTCAGCAAAAGAGAGTATTACACCAAGTTGCCCGACAGGATTGAACAGGATGACTGGAATTGATGACAGATTACCGGGATATAGAGACAGATATTTTATTTATCAATACTTTTTCGATTCGGGATTGACTCAGCAGTTGACTTTCGGCAAGCAGACAACGTCGCTAAGCGCAGTAAGTGATGATGCCAAATATCTGCTTTTCTCTGTTTCGGAAGAGGATTTAGCAGAACGTCCGTTTAGAAAAAATTCTATGTATCTATTAGATTTGCAAACAATGTCGGTAGATACTATCTGGAAAGATGAGCGCTATGCTTACTCTGCTTCTTTTTCACCCGACGGAAAGTATGTGTTAATTCAGGGAGCACCCGAAGCTTTCGGAGGTGTCGGGTTGAATATAAAATCGGGACAAATTGCAAATAGTTATGACTATCAGGCTTTTGTAATGGATTTGTCAACTAAGAAAATAGAGCCGATTACAAAACAGTTCAATCCAACTATCAAAACACAAAATTGGAACAGACTCGATGGCTATATCTATTTTCTTGTAGAAGAGGGCGATTATGCAAATATGTATCGTTATTCTCTTAAATCAAAAAAATATGATAAAATTCCCGCAAAAGAGGAGTTTATTCGCTCTTTCGATATTGCTGAAAATGCTTTGTATGCAACATACACGGGAGTTAGCACATCAAATTCGAGCAGAAGTTATCTGCTAAATCTGAAAACTTTGGAATCGACTCTGATATCCGACCCGTATGCAAGTCGTTTAAGCGAACTGAATCTTGGTGAAGTGAAAGATTGGAGCTTTACAAGTTCGTATGGCGACAAAATAGAGGGTAGATATTATCTGCCACCCAATTTTGACCCAAGTCGCAAATATCCGTTGATTGTTTACTATTACGCCGGAACAAGTCCCACATCGCGCACATTCGAGAGCACCTATCCATTGCACGTTTATGCCGCGCAAGATTATGTGGTTTACACACTTCAACCGAGCGGAACTACCGGGTACGGACAGGAGTTTTCTGCACGTCACGTCAACGCGTGGGGTAAGCAAACTGCCGATGAAATTATAGAAGGTGTAAATAAATTCGTTAAGGCGCATTCGTTTGTAGATGGAACAAAAATAGGAAATATCGGTGCATCGTACGGAGGTTTTATGACTCAATATCTGATTACCCAAACAGATTTGTTTTCGGCATCGGTTTCTCATGCCGGAATTAGCAATATCGCGAGTTATTGGGGAGAAGGTTTTTGGGGATATGCCTATAGTGGTGCTGCAAGTGCAGGTAGTTTCCCATGGAATAATGCGAAGTTGTATGTAGAGCAAAGTCCGCTTTTCCAAGCAGATAAGATAAAAACACCGCTATTGCTTTTGCACGGTACGGCAGATACAAATGTGCCTATCGGTGAGAGTATTCAGATGTATAACGCTCTGAAACTTCTTGGAAAAGAGGTGGAATTTATTCAGGTTGAAGGCGAAAATCATGCTATTTACGATTACAGCAAACGTATTCAGTGGAATTATGCAATTTACGCGTGGTTCGATAAGTGGTTGAAGGGTGATTCAGCCTGGTGGGATTCTATGTATGAAAAAAAGTAGAGACGTGGTCCCGATAAGTCGGGATTTTCACTTTGCTTCAACATGCCGCGTCTCTACAACAGGCATTGGTTAGGTGTTGCGTGTTACGTGTTGCGAGTATGTGGTATTTGGATAAAGTTGTTCTTTGCGATTCTTTGCGATAAAAACTTTGCGTCCTTTGCGTGAAACACTATTTAGAAGTTGTAAATAAAAATGTCTTGTGTCTTGAATCTTGTATCTTATGTCTAAAAAAAATAAAAAATGAATATAGAAAATATTTGCACTCAGGTAAAACAGGTAGCTCAATCTGTAGGACAATATTTATTGGAGGAGCAACAGAAATTGAAAACAGATGATGTGGAACTTAAAGGCTTTCGCAACTACGTTACTTATGTAGATAAAGAGGCTGAAAAAAAACTTGTTAAAGCTCTGCAAGAGATAGTGCCTGATGCAGGATTTTTAACTGAAGAGGAGACTGTTGTTACCGAGGAGAAAGAGTTGATGTGGATTCTCGACCCGCTCGATGGTACAACAAACTTTATCCACAGCGGTGCACCTTACGCGGTGAGTATCGCACTTATGCGAAACAACAAACCTATATTGGGAGTTGTGTTTGACCCAGTGGCAAATCAAATGTTTAGCGCGACAGGTGTCGGCAAAGTTTATTTAAACGATAAACCGATAAAAGTAAGCAATCATGTGGCTTTAGATAATGCATATATAGGTTTTGGCATTCCATACTCGTTAGATAGCAGAGGCGAAAAGATATTATTAAACGCGACAACTCATTTTCGTCGTTGTAGTTTCCGCATAAAAGGTGCTGCGGCAATAGAGCTCTGTTATGTGGCTTGCGGAATGTATGATGCCTATTTTCATTCAGGACTATCGCCTTGGGATGTAGCGGCAGGCACATTTATTTTGCAATGTGCAGGAGGAGTTTGTACCGATTTTTCCAATTCCGATGACTATATTTTTGGAAGAGAAATTGTGGCTGCAAACGAAAAACTTCATCGTGAAATAATGGATAATATAATTATTCAGGAGTAATAGAATGGATAATCAAGTACTCATAGCGTTTCTACTGACTCTTTTTGCCGGACTTTCAACAGGTATTGGCAGTGTTATTGCTCTGTTGGCTAAACGAACAAATACCAATTTTCTGAGTTTCGCTTTGGGTTTGTCGGCCGGAGTGATGATATACGTTTCGTTTATGGAGATGCTGCCAAGTTCGCTAACAATGTTGGCGGAACAGTTTGGCGAAAAAACCGGAAACCTGTATATGTTTTTGGCATTCTTTGGCGGTATCGCTTTTATCGCGCTTATCGACTTTCTGATTCCCGAATCAACCAATCCGCACGAGATGCATAGCGTAGAAGATATGAAGGCTAAAAATAGTCGATTGAAATACACGGGAGTTATCACAGCCATCACTATAGGAATTCACAACTTTCCCGAAGGAATTGCAACTTTTATGACGGCGATGAACTCGCTGGAATTAGCAATTCCGATTGCAGTAGCTATTGCTATTCACAACATTCCCGAAGGTATAGCCGTAGCCGTGCCTATCTATCACGCTACGGGAAATCGGAAAAAGGCATTTTGGATGTCTTTCTCGTCCGGATTGGCAGAGCCGATAGGTGCAGTTATTGCATATCTGTTCCTGCGACCATTTTGGAATCCGGTGCTCGATGCGTTGATTTTAGCTGTTGTGGCAGGAATTATGGTTTTTATTTCGATAGATGAACTGCTGCCGAGTGCCGAAAAGTATGGAAAACACCACGTATCTATTATAGGTTTGGTGTTGGGTATGCTTATTATGGCTGTAAGTTTGTATATGTTTATTTAGCGATTTGATGATTTTTGTCCAAAAAAAATCGTATTTTTGTATAATTGAT
>CAYFUW010000008.1:0-36891 GCA_964346495.1 uncultured Dysgonomonadaceae bacterium | reverse complement strand
AGCGCTCCATTTGTTTACTTATTACTTTACTACTGATATTTTAGGATTATAATTAATGGCTCTATCTGCAAAAATCATCAAAATACCTTGTAATATGTTCATGCAGATGCACACGGTCTATTCCCATCATATTATGCTCGTGTCCCGGATAGATAAAGAAATCGGGATGTGTTCCTGCATCGATACACGCTTTTAAAAACTGCAAACTATGCTGCATAAGAACTACAGGGTCTTCATCGCCTTGAATAATTAGCAAGCGAGATTTAAGTTTGTCGGCTTTGTTTAGTAAACTTGTCTCTTTATAACCGTCCGGATTTTCTTGTGGCGTATCCATATATCGCTCGCCATACATCACTTCGTAATATTTCCAATCGATAACCGGACCGCCTGCAACGCCAACTTTGAAAACGTCGGGATAGTTGAGCAACATCGTTATCGTCATAAATCCGCCGTAGCTCCAACCGTGAATGCCCATTCTGTCGGCATCCACGTATGGCAACGATTTCAAAAACTCCACTCCGCGCATTTGATCTTTTGCCTCTTCCACACCAATTTGCCTGTGAATTACATTCTCAAAATCGGCACCTCTGTACGATGTGCCACGATTATCCATCACGAAAACTATATATCCTTTTTGCGCCATATATAATTCCCAACCTCGCAATCCATATTGCCAACGATTTTGCACCATTTGCGAGTGCGGTCCGCCATAAACATACACTGCAACAGGATGTTTTTTTGTGCTGTCGAAGTTGGCAGGTTTTATCATTCTATAATACAAATCAGTTTGGTTATCAGCTGCTTTTATTGTTCCCGTTTCTATCGTAGGGATATTGTAACCTTCGAACGGATTTTGTGCCGATGCCAATTCGATGGTTTTGCCTTTTCGAGTGTCGATAAGCTCTATTTTTCCCGGGTTGTTGTGAGCGGAATATCGGTCAATAATATATCGTCCCGATTTGCTCAACATTCCCGAATGTACTCCCGATGCAGATGTGTGGCGAACCATTTTCCCGCTTTTTATATCAACGGAATAGATATGTCTATCCATCGGTGTGGGATTGGTGGAAACGAAATAGAGCGTTTTGCCTTTTTCGTCGAAACCGAGTATGTCTGTTACTTCCCAATCTCCTTTTGTGAGCTGTTTCACCAATTTTCCCGATGTGTCGTACAGATAAAGATGATTGTATCCGTCTCGTTGACTTTGCCAAATAAATTGATTATCGTTATTTTTCACAAACAAAACCGGATTTTGTGGCTCTACATATTTCGGATGCGTCTCTTCGAAAAGCGTTTTATCCAATTCGCCCGAAAACACATCGTATCGGTTGAGTTTCATGTGGTTTTGTTCCCGATTAAGTTCGGCAATGTAAATATATTTTCCATCGGGACTCCATGCCACGTTGGTAAAATATCTATCTTTCGGCTCACCCGTTTTTAGATAAATTGTTTTTTCCGTTTCGGTATCATACACACCGATAGTTACCTCGTGACTCTGTTCGCCCGCCATCGGGTATTTTATACTTTTTTCGGTGGCGATGCGTGTGGAAATGTCCACAATTGGGTAGTCGGTAACCATTGTTTCATCCATTCGGTAAAACGCTAACTTTTTACCGTTTGGAGACCAAAAAACACCTCTATCTATTCCAAACTCATCTCTGTGAACGGCTTTGCCGAAAACAATTCCTTTCTCTTTTTCATCGGAAATAGCGATTTCGTTTCCGTTTCTGTCTTTTATAAAAAGATTATTCTCTTTGTTGAATGCTGTAAACGGCATATTGTAGCTTTCACTGTCGAACAACTGTTTTGCTCGCTCTTCATTGGTGCTACGACTAAAAAGGAACTCTTTATTTCGTGATGAAAAAGGCTTTTCTACATAAAATACTGAATCACCATTTATTTGCAGCAAGCTATCGCCCTGCCAATAAAACTGTTCCGCAGTTCGCGGATAATATTTGTAAAACTCTTTTCCGCCCGGAATTAGTTCGTCTAATGTAAATTGCTTGTCTTGCTGGGCACAAATTGTGCTTGCAAATGAGAGAAGAAGGATAAGTAGGATATTTTTTTGCATAATTGTTATTTTGTTTTTAAAATGTAAATATATATTCTTTGCGTAGAATAACAATAATAATCTTCGCAAAATGTGCGTAGAATAAGCGGGTTTTTCTACGCAAGGTCTAGGATTTGGTTTGTTATCATTTTTTTAATCACTATTAAATGCTTTTATTTTCTTGATATCTTTCCATCCAAAAGCCTTTCTATATTCTTTTAAACTCTGCTTTGGGACATATAGTATCACCTTTTTTGCATCCCTTGTAAACTTCCAACAACTTGCAGAAGGATGGGTTATCTTTGGTGGTGTTATTGCTTCAATTTTGATTTTTTCTAAATTTATACACTCATCAAATGCTCTAAAATCAATTCTTTGAAGTGATTTTGGCAAAGTTATCTCTTTCATATTACGGCAATTTTCAAAGCATCTATATTTTATTGTTACAATCGTATTGGGTAGAATAATTTTTTCCAAGTTTTGATTAATAAATACAAAGTCTTCTATTATTCTTGTGCCTTTTGGTATAATAAACACTTTTGAATCAGTTGGAAATATACTTATTAGTCTTGTTTTAGACTTATTGTATAGGGAACCGGAAATTGATGTGAAATATGGATTGTTTTCGTTTACTTCAAATTCAATATTGTTAAATTCTGTATGGGAAAATATTGCTAAACCTGATTCTATTTTTTTTACTGTTGAAGGGATATAGAGTTTTTTTATCTTGGTGAATTTCAAGTAATCATCAATTTCCTCTAAACCTTCATTTAAGGTCAATCTCTCTAAATTATCAGTCCATCCAAGTGCAACTTCTTCAATTTTCTTTACTGACGCAGGAATTGTTAATTCTTTTAATTTGTTACACTTACTGAAAGTTTGGCGTTTAAGGGTAGATATGTTTTCAGATAATGTGATTTTACTTAAGTTAGAGCAAAATCTAAAAGCCACCTCTCCAATTTTTATAACAGAATTAGGAATAACTATGGATTCAATGTTTTGACATGATTGAAAAGCCCATGGCTCTATTATTTGTAGTGATGACGGTAGTTTAATGGTTTCAATATTTGCTCCTGCAAATGCACCTTCACCTATTATTGTAACACTTTCCGGTACAGAGTAGTGTTTATGTTTGTAGCCACAAGGAAAAGCTATTAATTTCGTTTTTTCTTTATTGAATAATACACCATCGATTGTCGTAAAACATTGATTTTCTTTGTGTACTATAAATTCTTCTAATTTTGGGCAATTCCCAAATGCTGAGCAGCCAATAAATGAGACTTTTGAAGGTATTTCTACACTTTTCAATGAGTCACATCCGCTAAATGCAAAACATCCAATTTCTTTTAATGAATTTGGTAAATTTATTTCAGATAACTTTATGCAATTCATAAATGCACAATGACCAATTATCTTTAAAGTTTCTGAAAACTCAATGGTTTTTAGAAAATAAGAGTTTCGAAAAACATCTAAATCGCATATTTTCTGAGTATTTTTAGGGAAAACAAATCTCTCTAATTTTGAGTAATAAGTAAACTCTCCCAATATTGCACTGTCAATCAGTATAGATTCTCCTAAGTCTAAATCTATTAAAGATGGAGATGTTTCATCATCGATTATGAAATTATCATATTCATCAAACTCTCCCCAAGAACTACACATATCATCTAAAACATCAAAATCGCTACTGTTCAGTTGACCTGAAATTTTCAGATGTGTTATGTTCATTCTTTCAAATTCATTAAGGAACTTTTTTAGAGTACCTGCTTTTTCAAGAATTATATATTTTACGAGTTTATTCATTTTTACAAATAAAATTATTAAAACAATGGACGCGATGTAGTTTAGGAATACAAAATTACGAATTTTACTTTGAAAAAGTTAGTTTGAATTTTTTGTAATAGGTATGTTTAAATTATTATGAATACTTAAACATTGATTTTTTATTTTAACCCCTCCGCTTCGCTCGTCCCCTTTGAAAAAGGGGACAGTTAGAACTATATAAAACTAAGATGTATTATTAATAAATAGTCTGCTAATTCTCTCTTTTGTCAAATAGAGATGTTTGGAGAACAGAGAGTTAAAAAAAATCAAGATGTAAATTTTTTTCTTATATAACTTATTGTAATAAGTTTTCCGGTTGTTCATCAGAAAACAAGTATTTTTTGATTTCTTCAATAGTACGTTGGGGATAATCGAAAACCTCAAAATTTTCAAATCGTAACACTCTAATTCCTTTGGATTGTAAATAATCTGTACGTTCATTATCTCTTTGTATGCGTTTTTCATCAAAATGTGGCTCCCCATCAAGTTCAATTGCAAGATGATATTCAGGAGAATAGAAGTCAACGATATATTTTCCAATGCTAAATTGTCGCAAAAAACGCACACCATTAATTTGTTTTTTACGAATCATTGACCAAAGTGCAATCTCGGCAGGTGTCATTTGTTTACGCAATGAACGTCGCAAATCCTCTGACGATTTTTTATTGTAGAGTTTTGTCATTTATCAAATAATTCTGTATTGAACAAAAGAAAAATGATTAATTTTCTAACCCTTCCCCTCGCCGGTTGGTGAGGTACTTCCCTTGCATCACAAGGGAAGAGTGGTGCAGATTAATATTTTAGGGAAAGTGAATATTATTGCTCCTAAGCTGTCCCCTTTTTTCAAAGGGGACGAGTCCCGATTGCTATCGGGACGGGTGGGGTGGGGTTAAAAAACACTCATCTCCCTCAACCCTTTCACCGTTTCATTATACTCCTTTACCATCTCTTTTACCACCGTTTCAGCCGAAACAATCTCACGAATAAGCGAAGTTACTTGTCCGATTTCCAGTTCTCCATCAGAGAGATTACCTTCGAAAATGCCGCGTTTAGCACGTCCACGTCCTAAAAATTCGCGAAGCTCGTCAGCCGATGCACCGCTATCTTCCATCTCCTGTACTTTGTGGTAAAAGTCGTTTTTAATCAGTCGGGTAGGGCTTACCTTTTTCAGCGAAAGCATCGTGTCGCCTTCGTTCAGTTGCACACAAAGTTGTTTAAACTCGTCGGAAGCGGAACTCTCTTCGGTAAGAGCAAAACGTGTACCCACTTGCACGCCTTCGGCACCGAGAGCGAATGCGGCAGCCATACCACTTCCGGTAGCGATTCCGCCGGCAGCGATAAGCGGCAAATCTATCGCCTTTCTCACTTGCGGAATAAGCGCGATTGTGGTTGTCTCTTCGCGTCCGTTGTGTCCGCCCGCTTCAAAGCCTTCGGCAACGATAGCATCTACACCCGCTTCGACACATTTCAAAGCGAATTTCGAACTCGATACCACGTGTGCCACTTTAATTCCTTCGGCTTGCAATCTCGAAGTCCACGTTTTAGGATTTCCTGCCGATGTAAACACGATTGGAACATGCTCATCCATAATAATTTGCATTATCTCATCGATTTGCGGATACATCAGCGGAATATTCACACCAAAAGGCTTGTCGGTTGCTGATTTGCACTTTTGGATATGTTCGCGCAACACTTCGGGATACATCGAACCTGCGCCAAGCAAACCCAATCCGCCTGCATTGCTCACGGCAGAAGCCAATCGCCAGCCGCTGCACCACACCATTCCGCCTTGAATAATGGGATATTTAATATTGATTAGTTGAGTAATTCTGTTTGTTTTCATATCTGTATAATATAATTTCGTTATTCTTTTTTCTTTAACAACGCATTGATAAAAGTTGTTTCAATTTTTGAGAAATATTGTGACAGCGTTGAGTATATCGAAACGTTTTTATCCCTGTTTTCCAATACTTTCAAAGCTTTTTCGTACTGCTCTTTCGAAATAAAACTGTGCATATCCAACGTGCCATCCGTTACAAATTGAGCCAAATGCCCGGCAATGGTTGCTTCCGTAAGATTTCTCTCTTCGGCAATCTCTTCAATACTTTTCCCGCTCTCGAACAGAGCTAATGTTTCGCGAGCGCTGTCACCTTTTTTCTTTTTAGGTTTCTTCTCTTTTTCCGGTTTGAAAAGAAATTCCATATTTGATACAATTCCGTTATCTTCGCAGTAGTTGTTTATTTCATCTAAAAACGCTTCGCCATACTTTTCGGCTGTTTTTTTACCGAAACCGTGAATTTTGGTCAGTTCCTTGTGTGTTAGAGGTAGATACTCAGCCATTTCTATAAGCGAACGAGTTCTCGCAACCATATAGACCGGGATGTTGAAATGCTCGGCAATAATATTGCGTGTTTGCGTGAGAGTACGTAACAGGTCGGGATGTTTTGTTGTGATTGCATCGGCACGAACAGTTGCATACGCTTTGATTGAAGGCGGTGTGAAAGCGAATCTGTTTCTGAGCGAGAAATACTCTTCTACCGAAAAATCGGGATTTAGTCCTTTGATAAGATGCTGTTTTTGAGCGGCAAGCGTGTAAATTGCCAAAAGGTCGTTTTCGTATTCTCGTCCGTTGCTTCTGTTGTCGGTTGTTGCAGGCGATGTGATTATAAATTCTAAAAATCCACTTAACTCTTCCGTGAAATAGATAGATGATGCCTTTAGTCGTTCTGCGAACTTTTGTTTGTCGTTTTCCGATATAATAGCTTTAAGCTGTGTTCTGAATTTTTTGGAAACTTCCGCCAATTGACTCGCTTTCTCTTTCAGATTTTGCAAAAAAGGAATAGCTTCATCATTGAACGATTCCGATACTTTTTCGGTATCGTTGAGCAAATCTTGTGACATTTTTTGCAACGATGAAAAATTGTACAACTCCATCAAAAGTTGCTCTTTATATTGTTGTTGCGATGTGTCGAGTTGTTGTGACAGCTCGTTTGCAGAGTTTTGAGTTTGAGAAAAATCCTGAACTTCGACATCGTTTAGCAAACTTCTTTTATCGATATGGCTTTTCAGAACTATTCCTTCCAACGTTCTGCATCGGCTCAGAGCAACATATACTTGCCCGGGTGCGAAAGCTGCACCTGCATCAACTATCACTTTGTCGAACGTAAGTCCCTGACTTTTATGAATTGTAATTGCCCAAGCAAGTCGCAACGGCAATTGTGTGAAAGTTCCGTCAATGCTCTCTTCCAATTGTGTGGTTTCCTTATTTACAGTGTAACTTACGTTTTCCCACAGCATTGGCGATAGGTCTATGCTCTCATCATCTTCAGGACATTTTATGGTAACATAATCGTCATGCATTTCGGTAATTACACCGATTTTCCCGTTATAAAATCTGCGAACCGTTTCTGTATCGTTTTTCATAAACATCACTTTAGCACCAACTTTCAATTCTAAAATCTCTTCTACCGGAAAATTCCGTTCGGGAAAATCACCGCGGACAACAGCTTTATACTGTTTTGCAGGTTTTTTTATCTTTTCCAATTCCCGAGAATTTATTGCATCGGCTTTTGCATTGTGCGTGGTAAGAGTGATGTATGTCTCTTTTTTATGCGGAATAAAGTCAGGGTTGTATCTGCTTTGCAGTAGCTGCAATCCGTTTTCGCTGAGAGAGTTGTTTCTGATTTCGTTCAGCAGAGAGATAAATGTTTCGTTGCTCTGTCTGAAAATTGTATCAAATTCGATATGCAGCATCGATGTTTGTTTCAAAACATGACTGTTGAAAAAATAAATTCCGTCATAGAATTGTGATAGAATTTGTAAGTCATCTTGTTTTGCCACAGGCGATAACTGAAACATATCACCGATAAAAATCACTTGTACACCGCCAAAAGGTTTATCTTTATATCTGACGTGACGCATAACCGTGTCCATCGCATCCAGCAAATCGGCTCTGACCATGCTTATTTCGTCAATTACCAGCAGTTCCAGCTCTCTAATTACGCTACGTTTTTGCGAAAACATTTTCAGTTTTGCAATCAGATCTTTTCGTCCTTCGGGTGTCGGAATAAAAGGTGAAAAAGGTAGTTGGAAAAAAGAGTGCATGGTAGTTCCTCCTGCATTTATTGCCGCTACTCCTGTCGGTGCAACTACAGCTATCTGCTTTTTCGACTCTTGTTTAAGGCGATGCAAGAAAGTTGTTTTTCCTGTCCCTGCTTTTCCTGTAATAAACAGTATCCGGTTGGTTTGCAGAGCAAAATTGCGAGCTAATTGATAAACGGACGTCATTGTTTTCGATTTTAGTTAATACAAGTGCATACAACAGTCTGTCGTGATTATGTATTATACAAAGATAGCAAATTTTGGTTGTCGTGATAAGATAATTTGAAGTTATTGAGATGTTTTTTTATTTGTACTGTATTGAATTAGGTTAAACCTATTTCGGCTTTTTTCATCTTGTTATGGAATATTTTGTCACTTAGATTGATATTTTTGAGTTTTGATACAACAATCTTTAATGTTTGATTGTTAGATAGATATAGGGACTTTGTAAAATGTTTTTAGATATGAAAAAATTAGTATATCTCTTATTTGCAGTGGTTGTTTTAACTGCTTGCGGAACAACACAAACTTCCGCCGAAAAAGAGGCAAAAGCTATGGAAATTCGCACTGCTATTGATGATTTTCGATTTACTTTTAATGCTACTTATGCACATCCTACAGGATATCAGGCTGTATATCTATCGCCATATTACGATGTTAAAGTTTCACCGGATACCCTGACAGTCTATTTGCCGTTTTATGGGCGAGCATATAAAGCACCGGTAAATCCCGATGAAAATGGATATCGATTTACCAGCACCGATTTTGAGTATCAGGTTATTCCCGGTAAAAATGCAGGAAACTATTTGGTAGAGATCAAAATAAATGACCAACGTCGGGATTTGCGATTCAATTTTGATGTCTGGGAAAACGGTGCTGCCCGATTAAATGTGAGCGATATAGATAGGCAAGCTATTTCCTACCAAGGTGAAGTGAGTGCCGGACATAAGGAGTGATTTTTTTATTTTCATGATAAGATAATTCATACTTATCGGTGTCCTTTTTATTATTTTTATTAGCTTTGTAGCAATTTGCAAAAACCTAATAAAGATAGATGAATAATCTGTCTCGGTTTTTTTTTATTTTCAAATAATTCAGTCAAAACTCAACATAAATATTGATAATATGAATGTATTAATTCTCGGACAAGGAGGTCGTGAACATGCGTTGGCATGGAAAATAAGTGAAAGTAAACTGTTAAGCAAGCTATATATCGCACCCGGAAACGCGGGAACTGCAAGTTTGGGAACAAATGTTACGATTGCTGTGAACGATTTTGCTAAAATAAAATCTTTCGTGCTCGAAAAAAATATCGATATGATAGTTGTTGGTCCGGAAGATCCGTTGGTTCGTGGTATTTACGACTTTTTTATCGAAGATGAAGAGGTACGTCATGTTATGGTTATCGGGCCGTCGAAAAGAGGAGCCGAACTGGAAGGGAGTAAAGATTTTGCCAAAGATTTTATGATTCGTCACAATATTCCAACGGCTAAATATCTGACTATTACAGCAGAAAATATACCGGAAGGTGAGAGTTTTCTCGATTCATTAACACCGCCTTACGTGCTCAAAGCCGATGGCTTGGCTGCCGGAAAAGGTGTCCTTATTTTGGATGATTTGGACAATGCCAAACAAATGCAAAGAGAGATGCTCGAAGGCAAATTTGGTGATGCGAGTAAAAAAGTGGTTGTTGAAGAGTTTTTGAAAGGAATTGAGTGTTCGGTTTTTGTGCTAACCGATGGTAATTCCTACAAAATATTGCCAGAAGCAAAAGATTACAAACGAATTGGTGAAGGCGACACGGGATTAAATACTGGAGGAATGGGAGCTGTTTCGCCCGTCTATTTTGCCGATAAAGAGTTTATGGGAAAGGTGGAAACACAGGTTGTGAAACCTACCATTGCAGGCATAAAGAGAGATAATATCGATTACAAAGGTTTTATCTTTTTAGGATTGATGAGTGTTGCCGGAGAACCTAAAGTTATAGAATATAACGTAAGAATGGGTGACCCTGAAACTGAAGTGGTTGTGCCACGTATCAAATCCGATTTGTTAGATTTGCTTGTCGGAGTTTCAAAAGGCAAGTTAGATAGTAAAACTTTGGAAATTGACGAGCGTTTTGCTACAACCGTGATGATGGTTTCGGGTGGTTATCCCGAAGATTATGAAAAAGGAAAATCGATTTCGGGATTAGATTCTGTAACAGACAGTATTTTGTTCCATGCAGGTACATCGCAAAAAGGAGATAATGTTGTAACATCCGGCGGACGTGTCATTGCTGTTACATCTTATGGCGATAGCATGAACGAGGCTTTGGAAAAATCATATAACAGTGTGAAAAAGATTCAATTTGAAGGCAATTATTTTAGAAGAGATATCGGGTTTGACCTTCAGGTTTAGTAGAATATGCATAAAAGTGTAAGGTTTTTTAGAAAAAATATTGTTGAGGCAAGATTTGCTTCAATAGTTGCGGCTTTGTCTGTTTTGGCAATGCGTATCGCGATGTATATTAGCGCAGATTTGCTTGATATTCAGATTAATGATACGAGCTTTTTGTGGAGTTACATTGCACCATTTTTTTCTAATCCGCTTTACTCTTTTATCACGGCAACTTTGTTTGTATTTGCTATTTCGTGGGTAATGTCCCAGTTGAATGATAGATTTTCTCTTATAAGAAGTCGTACTTGTTTGCCTTTTGTCGTGCCGCTTTTGCTTTTCGGCTCTCACCCTTATTTTATGGTGATGACACCCGACTTGGTGGCTACGTTAATTTTATCATTCTCACTTTTCCCTTTGTTGTGGTCATATCATAAATCTGCAGCGCAAATATTTTCTTTTCGTATAGCAGTATTAATCGGGATTGCATCTCTGTTTCAAATTTATGTGCTGCTGTTTTTGCCATTGTGGTGGCGTGGTGAGAGTTCGATGCGTGGATTTCAATTCCGTTCGATATTGGCATCACTATTTGGACTTTTGCTAACATATTTGCCTGTTTTTACTCTATTCTTTTATTTCGATAATTTAGCCGGATTTGTTGAGCCGTTTAAAAATATAATTGATTTTTCACTGCCTGATTTTACGGCTTTTACACCGTTTGAATGGATTGTCGTTATATCAACATTTTTGTTTATCATCTTGATAATGTTTTTCAGTATCAAAACACACAAAAGAGATAAGGTGTTAACACTTAGCGCATTGCAGTTCATGGTGTTTGTGCTTCTTTTCTTGCTTGTTTTTAGAGTTCTGTACTGGAATCACTCTTTATCGTTTATGACAATTAGCTTGCCGTTTTTGTCATTTCTTGTAGCATATCTATACACACTTACAACAAGTCGAATACACGTTTATTCGGCATATTTTGTATTCTTTCTTATTCTCGCTTTTTACATGATAAACTATATGTTTGCTCAATGATTTTGAATGTGGAGTGGACATTTTATAACTTGTTGAATGTTATTGTATTATTTTGACGGATTAAGGTCTCAACTTTTTTTAATCCGTAATCTTATCGTTTTTTGAGCAATTAACCGTAAATTTGCACATTATTAAAGAAAAACTTATCAATGTCTGAACAAATAAAACATGAATGCGGTATTGCGATGATTCGCTTACTCAAACCGCTTGAATATTATTATAATAAATATGGTACCTGGCGCTACGGCTTAGACAAGATGTATCTGCTGATGGAAAAACAGCATAATCGCGGACAAGAGGGTGCCGGATTGGCTGCCGTGAAGTTGCATGCTGCGTCAGGGAGTGAATATATTTTTCGCGAGAGAGTTTTAGGCTCAGGAGCCATATCCGGAATTTTTGAAAATGTACACAAGTCATTTATTGACTTTTCCGAAGAACAGTTGCAAGATATCGACTTTGTAAAAAGGTGTGTGCCTTTTGCCGGAGAATTATTTCTTGGGCACTTGCGATACAGCACAACAGGAAAAGTAGGTCTGTCGTATTTGCATCCACTTCTACGGAGAAATAATTGGGCATCACGAAGTTTGGCTCTCGCAGGAAATTTTAATATGACCAATGTTGATGAACTATTTCAGCATCTTTTAGAAGAGGGACAACATCCGCGCGATTTTGCAGACACGTTTGTATTGCTTGAATCTTTTGGACATTATCTCGACAGAGAAGTTCAGTATCAATATGATCAAATTGATAAGACTAACTTGACAGGACAGCAGGTGAGTCATATTATTGAGGAAAAACTTGATATCCCTTTTTTGTTGAAACGTGCAGCTAAAAACTTGGATGGCGGATATGCTATCTGCGGCCTTATAGGATGTGGAGATGCCTTTACTTTACGTGATCCGTGGGGAATTCGCTCAGCTTTTTATTATTACAATGATGAGGTGGCGGTTGTTGCATCTGAACGTCCGGTAATTCAAACTGCATTTAATCTTACAAAACAAGATGTGCATGAGTTGCAACCGGGCGAAGCATTTATTGTGAAACGAAACGGAACAATCTCTACATCTCAAATTCTTGAAAAGAAAGAAAAGATCACACCTTGTTCTTTCGAACGAATCTATTTTTCACGAGGTTCTGATTATGATATCTATCGTGAAAGAAAAAAAATGGGAGAACTGGTTATTCCTAAAATTTTGGAAGCTATCGATAACGATTTTGATAATACTGTGTTTTCCTTTATTCCCAATACGGCAGAGGTTGCGTATTTTGGTATGCTGGAAGCTTTGGAAAACTACTTCAATAAACAAAAAACAGCAGAGATACTCGAGCGAGGCTCTAAACTATCGTCTTCCGAAATAGAAGAGATATTATCCAAACGTGTACGTTCTGAAAAAGTAGCCATTAAAGACGTGAAATTGCGTACATTTATCGCGCAAGGAAACAATCGAAACGATTTGGCAGCGCACGTTTACGACGTTACATACGGTTCGTTACGCCGAGGAATTGATAGTCTTGTTATTATTGATGACAGTATTGTTCGTGGAACTACGCTTAGGCAGAGTATCATCAAAATATTAGACCGATTAGATCCTAAGACCATTGTTATTGTATCTTCTTCGCCACAAGTACGCTATCCCGATTATTATGGAATCGATATGACAAAAATGAGCGAATTTATCGCTTTTAAAGCAGCTATTACATTGCTCAAAGAGCGAGGAATGCAGAACGTAATTGATGAAACTTACGAGAAATGTCTTGCTCAAAAAGATAAAAAGAAAGAGGAAATTATAAACTATGTGAAAGATATTTATGCACCGTTTACCGAGCAAGAAATTTCCGACAAAATAGCCCAAATGCTTACCGATAAAGATATCAAAGCCAAAGTAAAAATTGTTTATCAAAGTATTGAAGATTTGCACAAAGCGTGTCCCAATAACTCCGGCGATTGGTATTTTTCAGGAAATTACCCGACACCGGGAGGCAATAGATTGGTAAACAATGCATTTATTAATTATATTGAAGGACAAGAAAACATATCATATCAATATTCACTCAACTTTTAAAAAAAACCAATGATTGAACGCCTTATTATTTTAGATAATATTGACCCTGTGATCTTTTACGGAGTCAACAATTGTAATATCCAATTACTTAAAACACTATTCCCCAAACTGCGTATCGTAGCACGTGGAAATGTGATAAAAGTAATTGGCGATGAGGAGGAATTGGCTGTTTTCGAGGAGAAAATTCATGAGTTAGAGAGGTTTAGCGTCGAAATGAACATGCTAAAAGAGGAGGATATTCTGGATATTGTTAAAGGGAAAGCTCCGGCAATAGCAAAACAAGATAACCTTATCATTCACGGAATGAATGGGAAACCTATTTTAGCACGTACGCCAAATCAGAAAAAACTAGTAGATGCTTTCGACGAAAATGATATGGTTTTTGCTATCGGCCCCGCAGGCTCAGGGAAAACATATACCGCTATAGCTTTGGCAGTCAGGGCGCTGAAAACTAAGCAAGTTAGAAAGATAATTCTCAGTCGTCCGGCTGTAGAAGCTGGAGAGAAACTCGGTTTTTTGCCCGGTGATATGAAAGATAAAATCGACCCATATCTGCAACCGCTTTATGATGCATTGGAAGATATGATTCCACCTTTGAAGCTGAAAGAGTATATCGAAAACAAGGTTATTCAGATTGCACCGCTTGCTTTTATGCGCGGACGTACGCTTAACGATGCTGTGATAATACTCGACGAGGCGCAAAACACTACCAAACCGCAGATAAAAATGTTTCTTACTCGTCTTGGTTTAAACGGAAAAATGATTGTTACCGGCGATATTACACAAATAGATTTGCCGTCGTCGCAACAATCGGGATTGATTCACTCCATGCGTATTCTGCAAAATATAAAAGGGATAGGCAAAGTCGAATTCAATAAAAAAGATATTGTTCGACACAAATTGGTGCAACGAATTGTGGAGGCGTATGAGAAGGAAATTTCTGCCAACCTTCACAAAGGGGAAAGAGAAAACTAATATAAACTATAAACTGTGATGGATTTTGATTTTAAAATATTATTGTCTTCATTGATTACTGCATCATCTTTCACTTTTGCTGTGTCTGTTCCTTTTATTATTTTTTTTGTAACTGATTATAAAAATAAAAAAGACAAACTACTTCAAGAGATTAAACTTTTTACTCCTAAACTTAATGCATATATAGAATTTATATACTACATCTATAATTCAGATTTTTGGGTAAAAAAAGAAAATATAAAAAAATATATTTCTGCCGTGAATAGTAATAACAAAGAACTGATAAATAAACTTCAAGATGAGGATAGTTCTCTTTCTTTATTTTACAGTTTTTATTTTTTCTATAAAGAATATAATTACGATAATCGCTATAAAGTATATACTTACAAAGAATTAGATAATCACAGAATAAGAGCTAATTGGATTTGGTATTATCAGAGCACAAGTTACCACGAATTTGAAAACTTGTTCAATATTTCAGCACTTGAAAATTTTGACACTTATTCTTTTAAGCAAATAAAAAGGACTTTATCAATAATAGACTACCGCGAATATCAAAACATTGAAAAGTTAAATCCCGATATCATTGCGACTATTTCAGGGGATATTGAAATAGATGTCATAGAACCTTTACTAGATTTGACTTGGAAATTCGAGAGACCCTTAAACCCTGTTACAACAAAAATATTTAGAACAAGCATAATTACACTTTTATTTGGAGTAATTCTTCCATTAATAATAATGAATTTTAACTCCTTTTGGATTCCGATTTTTACATTTATAATTTCAACAACAACTACGATATTTACTTTATTTAGTTTTATTTTAATTATTATATTCTTAGTTGAATATATACAAAGAATAAATAATTGAATATGCATGTGGTAAGATTTCAGAAAGAAATTTTAACCTGAAAAGTCAAATAGGAGTATGATTTTAACTTTTTAAAAAGGATGTTATACGATTCTGTTTTAATAAGATATGATTTGTTTTTTATCACATAATTGAGAAAAACGTAGTGAACACCTGAAAGGTGTGATTTCCATAACCGCAAGTCAGCGACTAGCGGATAAAAAATAAAGAATAGAAAACTGCCTGAAAGGCAGGACAAAATAATGAGTTACACTAATTTATTATATCATATAGTTTTCCGAACAAAACACGGAAAAAATACAATTCCCGAACAACACGAAAAGGAGTTGTACGCATATATTATGGGTATAATAAATAATAAAAAGTCGAAACTATACAGAATTGGTGGAACAGAAAACCACATTCATATGTTAGTAGATATACATCCTACTTTTTCTGTTTCAGACTTTATGAAAGAGTTGAAAGAGTATTCGAGTAAATGGTTAATGCAAAATCATAATTTTCCAAATTTTGAGGGTTGGGCTATTAGCTTTGCCGCATTTACTTATAGTTTAAAAGATAAACAAACAATTATAGATTATATAAAGAACCAAAAGGAACATCATAAAACTATTAGTTTCGAAGAAGAATATCGTAGGATTTTGATTGAAAATGGGATAGATATTAAAGAACGATACTTTTTGAAAGATTAAAAGTCCTGCCTTTCAGGCAGTAGTTTCTATTGTGACCCAAGCCGTAGGTCAACGACCTACGGTTACGAAAGTCTGACTTTTCAAGTCATTTTTTAACAATGATATTAATCGTAGGATATTCTTTATATATTCAGTTTTGTGAACTAAAATTACTTTTTTATCACATAATTGAGAAAAACGTAGTGAACACCTGAAAGGTGTGATTTCCATAACCGCAAGTCAACGACTTGCGGATAAAAACAAAGAAAATAAAACTGCCTGAAAGGCAGGACAAAATCAAAAACAATAAACAAAAAAACATATGAACACTCTCACAAAAACCAACTACAATTTTCCCAACCAAACAAACGTATATCACGGGAAAGTACGCGATGTATATAGCATCGGCGAAGATACGTTAGTAATGATAGCAACCGACCGCATCTCTGCGTTTGATGTGGTTTTGCCAAAGGGAGTTCCCTACAAAGGGCAAGTGCTTAACCAAATCGCAGCCAAATTTTTAGATGCTACCGCCGATATTGTACCCAACTGGAAACAGGCATCGCCCGATCCGATGGTTACCGTTGGTGTGCGTTGCGAACCATTTAAAGTGGAAATGGTTATTCGCGGATATATCACCGGAAGTGCGTGGCGTGAATACAAAAATGGAGCACGTGTACTTTGCGGATTGTCCTTGCCCGAAGGGTTGCGTGAAAACCAAAAGTTTGATACGCCGATTATTACGCCTACCACAAAAGCCGATGAAGGACACGACGAAAATATTTCGCGTGAAGAGATTATCGCACAAGGATTGGTGTCGGAAGAAGATTACAAACAGTTGGAGAAATATACATACGCTCTTTTCCAACGCGGAACAGAAATGGCTGCCGAAAAAGGGCTGATTTTGGTTGACACCAAATATGAATTTGGTAAAAAAGACGGTAAAATCTATCTGATTGACGAAATTCACACACCCGACTCATCACGTTATTTCTATAGCGAAGGTTACCAGGAACGTTTCGATAAAGGCGAAGAACAAAAGCAACTTTCAAAAGAGTTCGTTCGCAAATGGCTTATGGATAATGGATTCCAGGGAAAAGAGGGACAACAAATTCCCGAAATGACCGATGAGTACTGCAACAGCGTATCGGAACGTTATATCGAATTGTACGAAAAAATTGTTGGTGAACCGTTCGTAAAAGCTGAAGCAAAAGATTTGGAAGAGAGAATTGAGAAAAATGTGAAGGAGTATTTGGGATAGGCTTTTAGCCTTTAGCTATTAGCTTTTAGCTGAATACGGATGTGATTTTGAGTAGCAAATTACATTGAAAAATAGATCTACAAACATATGGAATACTCAATAGACCTTTTAAAAGAAAAAAAGAAGTCAATATTTATTTTGGTTTTAGGCATATTGTTATTGTTGTTAGCACTTGCTTGGATTCCTATTCGATGGAAGGGTAATGGTTCAGTTACTTTTTTTGACTGGATTTATTTCATAGCTATGCTATTAAGCGGATTTTCACAAATAAGTCAAGGATTAGGTTATCCAATTGTGAGATTATTTGGCAAGGCTTATGTTGAAATAAACAATAAGATAATACGAGTGAAAACCGGAGTGTTAGACAAAGAACAAAGTGTTGAATGGTCGGATATTGACTCAATCAATTATAAATCGGGGAATTTTGTTATTACAAAAAAAGATAACTCAATCTATAATTTGTCAGCTTCAAAACTCGAATATATACAGATTCAGGAAGTAAAAAGTGTAATTAATAACATTGCTAACGATAAGAAAATATCGATTAACTTAAAAAATCAATTTTAATTTGATTACAAGAAAAAATAATAGTATAAATACGCTAACAGCCAAAAGCTAAATAAAAATGACTTATAAAGTAGAAAAAGTTCGTCCATACGAGACAGAAACATCCAAAAAAGAGCAAGTGGAAGCGATGTTCGACGAAATCGCACCAAAATACGATAAACTTAATGGAGTACTATCGCTCGGTATAGATAATTATTGGCGACGGGAAGCCGTGAAGGCGTTAAAACCTTTCAAGCCGGAAAATATTCTCGATATTGCAACCGGAACGGGAGATTTCGCTGTTTTGTTACAAAAAATATTGAAGCCGAAACAAATTATCGGAGCCGATATTTCGGAAGGAATGATGAATGTTGGCAGAGAGAAAGTAAAACAGCTAGGTATGGAGGATGTAATATCGTTCCAACGTCAGGATTCTGCGGCTCTTACATTTCCCGATAACACTTTCGATGCTGTAACCGCATCTTTTGGAGTTCGCAATTTCGAAGAAATCGACAAGAGTTTCAGCGAAGTGTTGCGTGTGCTTAAACCGGGTGGTGTTTTCCTTTTTATAGAACTGACTACACCGGAAGATACTCCGATGAAACAATTATACGGACTTTACACCCGATACGTGATGCCTGTACTTTCTAACTCGATGGCAACCGAACAACGCGCTTATGAATATCTACCAGAATCGATATCGGCTTTTCCGCAAGGCAGAGAGATGATGCTGATTTTGAAAAAAAATGGCTTTACAAGGATTCGTATGCGAAGACTGACATTGGGAATTACAACAATGTACATCGCTGAAAAATAAAAAATAATTCTTTAATAAATTGTTTTTATCGCAGAATATAAATTTATTTTATTTACCTTTGCTGTCGCAAAAGTTTTTATTACAGAAATAGTTATTTGATTCTCTACTTCTTTTTTTGAGGCAGCAATTTTTTAACCTTTATCTTACTAAATTATCTTCTGCACAATTTATTTTTTATTAATTTTATTTTTTACATGAACATTTTTGTTGCAGGCTTAAGCTACCAAATTAGCGATGCCGATTTAAAAGAACTATTTGAGGAGTACGGTGAAGTATCTTCTGCAAAAATTATTACAGACAAAGAGACTCGTCGCTCAAAAGGATACGGTTTCGTAGAGATGGCTGACGAAGACGGAAAGCGTGCTATTGAGGAGTTAGACGGAGCAGAATATGACGGACGCACAATTTCTGTTTCGGTAGCTCGTCCACGTGCCGAAGGTGACAGACCTAGAGGTAATAACCGTAATGGCAATGGTTACGGTAACCGCGGTGGTAATAGAAGCAGAGGAGATAGATATTAATATCTAATCTTGTTACGTTTTACAAAACTGCGTCTTTCACGGATGCAGTTTTTTGTTTAAAATAACATTACATTTTATTCGTTATAAGTTATAAAACCAATCAAAATATGCCTACCATTATTCATATAGAAACCGCTACTGAGTTTTGCTCATGCGCATTATCTGTTGCAGACGAGATAGTTGTCAGTAAAATAAGCGATTATAAAATGGCACACTCAAAAACTTTGGGTGTTTTTGTCGAAGAGATAATGCAAGTTGTGCGAGAGAATAATATGCAAGTTGACGCTATTTCGGTCAGTAGCGGACCCGGCTCTTATACCGGGTTGCGTATAGGAGTTTCGCAAGCTAAAGGGTTGAGTTACGGGTTGAATATTCCGCTTATTTCCATTCCAACACCGCTTATTATGGCTTATTCCGTAAAAGATATGGTCGATGCCGAAACGCTTTTGTGTCCGATGATTGATGCTCGCAGAATGGAGGTTTATGCTACGCTTTACGACACATCTTTGGAGATATTGAAAGATACTGAAGCACAGATTTTAGACGAAAGCAGTTATTCTGAAATTTTATCTGAGCGAAAAGTCTGTTTCTTTGGTAATGGTGCTCAAAAGTTTACCGATATTATTGATAATGAAAACGCGCTATATATCGACAATATAAATCCACAAGCTACGTCAATGGTTCAGTTAGCGTTGGAGAAATTCAATAAAAAAGAATTTGTTGATACTGCGTATTTTGAGCCGTTCTATTTGAAAGAGTTTAACGCTACAACACCGAAGAAAAATATTCTTTTTTAGTAAATTGTTGATTTTTCTGTATCAACATAAGTAGTAGTATCAAAAGCCCTACAATCGATTGTTTTTGTCATTCTGAACGAAGTGAAGAATCTATTTTTTGTCCGAAGACCGAAGTCGGATGACCGATCTTGTGAGAGTTATTATCACGCGAAAGGATTCGCGCGCGAGCAACTGTATCAACATAAGTAGCAGCTAATTTTGAATTAGAAGCTACTT
Source organism: uncultured Dysgonomonadaceae bacterium (assembly GCA_964346495.1). Taxonomy (GTDB): domain Bacteria; phylum Bacteroidota; class Bacteroidia; order Bacteroidales; family Dysgonomonadaceae; genus JBGZFC01. The sequence continues at coordinate 16,762 of CAYFUW010000008.1, read as the reverse complement.
ACAAAGAAAATCGTAAATCCGAAATCCAAAATTGTAAATAAAAAGACTTATTCTTTACTCATTGTTCTACAAAATTTGATATATTTGAAGTTTCTTGTAAAATGAAAACAAAAAAATGAGTAAATTATACTTTCAGATTGAATTTCACACGAGTTTTGGTCAGGAACTTTATATTTGCGGTTCTGTACCCGAATTGGGTAATCTGAACGAAAACAGAGCATTAAAACTTAATTATAATCACGGATTTTGGAGTGGTGAAGTTGAAATTAATGATTTAGACACATCCAAAACGTTGCAATATTACTATTTGGTAAGAGAAAATGGCTCTGTATCACGAAAAGAGTGGGGTGAACCGCGTGAATTGTTAATCGAAAAAGGGTCGAACTACACAGTTAAAGATTTTTGGAAAGAACAACCTGCCGATAGTTATCTGTTTACATCTGTTTTTGCTGAAAAAATATTTCCGCATCAAGTTGAGGAAAAAATAACTTCAACTCACGATAGAGAAATCTTACTGCAAGTTATCTGTCCCTATGTTGAAGCAAATGATGAAGTTGCCATTTGTGGCGATGCAGACTGTTTTGGTAATTGGAATCCGCAAAATGCATTGTCGCTCAAATATGTAGGCAATTCGAGTTGGGGTGTTTTTTTAGATATTCAGCAAATTTATCAAAATATCTCTTACAAATTTATTATCAGAGATAAGAAAGCCAAACAGATAAAGCATTGGGAAGATGGCGAAAATCGAAATCTTAATCTGTTGGTAAATCATAGAGCCAATACAATTCAGGTAGAGAAATATTTATATTACCGTTATTCTGATTTTAGATATAAAGGAGCAGGTACGGCTATTCCTGTTTTTTCACTTAGAAGTAGTGATAGTGCAGGGATTGGCGACTTTCTCGATTTGCGAAAAATGGTCGATTGGGTGTCGCTTACCGGACAGCAAGTTATTCAAATTCTGCCGATTAACGATACAACTACAAGCGGAACAAATTCCGATTCCTATCCATACAACGCTATTTCCTGTTTTGCTTTGCATCCTATCTATTTGGGATTGAGCGAATATCCTTTGCGGAATAATAAAATGGAGGAATATCGGGAAAAGTTTTCCCAACTAAATAAGTTAGAGGAGGTTGATTACGGAAATGTTTATCTTTTAAAAACTAAATATATACGCGATCTTTTTGCTCAAGAGGGCTCTGAGGTAATAAATTCAAAAGAGTTCAAACAGTTTTATATCGACAACAGTTTTTGGCTTTTCTCTTACGCTTGCTACTGTCTGTTGCGAGATAAATATAAGAGTGCCGATTACACAAATTGGGGAGAATTTGCCGAGTATAACGAAAGCAAGCTGCAAAAAATAATTTCGGAAAATGGCGACATTAAAAACGAATTCCATTTCCACTGTTTTATTCAGTTTTTATTAGACAAACAACTGAAAGAGGTTGCTCAATACGCTAAAAGCAAGGGTATTGCGCTAAAAGGAGATTTGCCGATAGGTGTCAACAGAAACAGTGCCGATGTCTGGACAAAACCGCATCTTTTGAATCTGAATACCCAAACCGGAGCACCACCTGATGACTTTTCCGCTTTCGGACAAAATTGGGGTTTCCCAACGTACAATTGGACTGCAATGCAAGCAGAAAATTACGATTGGTGGAAGAAGCGATTCAGAAAAATGACCGATTTCTTCGATATGTACCGTATCGACCATATACTCGGTTTTTTCAGGATTTGGGAAATCCCGTTTCACTCTATTCAGGGTTTTTTAGGTCGCTTTTATCCGGCATTGCCTTATAAAGCTGAAGATTTAAGAGATTTAGGCTTGGCGTTCGACGAAAAAAGAATGACAGAACCATTCATTCACAGTGACTTACTCGATGAGCTATTCGGCGAATATGTCGGTGAGGTAAAAAGCAAATATCTGAATAGAAGTTCCGTGTCGCTTTTTGCACTAAAAGAGGAATTTAATACTCAGAGAAAAATCCAGTCCTATTTTTGGGATAAAAATGATGAGAAAAGTGTTGTAGTTCGTAACGGATTGTTTGCATTGTGCAATGAAGTTCTGTTTGTTCGTGACAGAGAGCAAATCAACTCGTTTCACCCGAGAATATCGGCACATGATACCTATTCTTATCGTTATTTAAACGACGAAAATAAAGCTGTTTTCGACAGATTGTATTTCGATTTTTTCTATCACAAACACAACGAGTTTTGGCGTTCGCAAGCAATACAAAAACTGTTACCGCTGATAAATTCAACACCGATGCTGACCTGTGGAGAAGATTTGGGAATGATTCCGCAATGTGTTCCTTCGGTAATGGATGAACTACAAATTTTGAGTTTGGAGATTCAGCGAATGCCTAAAAATGGGGATTCTCGTTTTGCTGATTTAGAAAAAACGCCATATATGTCGGTTTGTTCAACATCTACTCACGATATTTCGCCAATCAGGCTGTGGTGGCACGAAATAGAAGAGCAAAGACAACACTATTATAACGATTTTCTTAAGTTTGAAGGCGATGCACCTGAAGATTGTTCCACGGAAATATGCGAGAAAATCATTCAGCAACATCTGAGTTCGCCTGCGATGTGGGTAATACTTCCATGGCAAGATTGGATGTCGGTATCGGAAAATTTAAGAAGAGAAGATGCAGCTAGAGAACGCATAAATATTCCGTCTGACCCGAATCATTTTTGGTGTTATCGAATGCATATCACATTAGAGCAATTGCTGAAAGAGGAAGAATTGAATAAAAAAATCAGCGAGTTTAGTAAAAGGAGATAGAAAATTAATAACTTTGAAGTATGATAGAAAGTAACGTTTTAAATATTCCCTGTTTGGATTTGCAAACCGCAGAAGATGAGTTTGATAAAATAAAAAGAGTCAGACGATTTGGTGCAAAAGCCGAAATAAATCAGATTAATTGGAAAGAAAAGTTTCCCAAAAATGTGCAAACAGATTTTTTTGTTTCGCATGATAACGAGACATTATACATTCTTTTTCAGGTTTATGGCGAAAAAATCAGAGCAAATAACACCGAAGATTTCGGTTCTGTTTGGGAAGATAGTTGTGTAGAGTTTTTCTCTCAACGCGATGGCGAAAAAGTTTATCGAAATCTCGAGTGTAATATTTTGGGAACTATACTATTCGCAGAAAGAGAAAGCAGAGAATCGAGCAATCGTTTGACCGAAGAGGTAAAAACTATTTCCAGATATACGCAAATCGAACGTAAATACGAAAACGGCAGACAAACAGCCGATTGGTTTGCATTTTTGCAAATTCCAAAAACAGTAATCGGTTTCAAAAAAGATGAAAAACTCTCAAATCAGATTTTAAAAGCAAATTTTTATAAATGTGGCGACGAAACACCCGAACCGCATTATTTGAGTTGGAATCCAATAGATTTGTCTGAACCAAACTTTCATGTGCCGCAATTTTTCGGCACTCTCAAATTTGAATAGAACAACAAAAAAATAATAATATGCAAAACAGTAATGAACTCGTAAAAGTTGTAGCACAATTTGTTGACACAACAAATAAAACTGATATTCAACCTTTGGGAAAAGGACATATCAATGACTCTTACAAAGTGAGTGTTGATGGCAAAGAGTACGTTTTGCAACGCATCAATCACAATATTTTTCAAAATGTGCATGAGTTGCAAAACAATATTTTCCGTGTAACTTCACATATTCGTAAAAAACTGGAAGATAGAGGCGAAACCGATTTAGACAGAAAAGTGCTTTCATTGATTCCTGCATCTGACGGTAAACTCTATTTTGAAGATAGCAACGGCTCTTTTTGGCGAATGACATATTTTATTAAAGATAGCAAAAGTTACGAAGAGATAAACCCTGAATTGGCTTACAGAGCCGGTTTGGCTTTTGGTGAATTTCAAAATATGCTGGCTGATTTGCCCGGTGAACCGTTGTTTGAAACCATTAAGGATTTTCATAATATGGAGTTCCGACTGGAGCAGTTCAGAGAATCTGTCTGTGCAAACAGGGCAAATAGAGTCGCTGAAGTGCAAGATTTGATTGATGAGATCGAAAAACGTGCCGATGAGATGTGTAAACCCGAACAACTTCATCGTGAAGGTAAGTTGCCAAAACGTACCAATCACTGCGATACAAAAGTGAATAACGTTCTTTTCGATGATAATGACCGGGTTCTTTGTGTGGTAGATTTAGACACAGTAATGCCAGGATATGTTCTTTCAGATTTTGGCGATTTTATCAGAACAGGTGCAAATACAGGAGCAGAGGATGATAAGGATTTGGATAATGTGAATGTCGATATCGATATCTTTGAGGGTTTTACAAAAGGATATTTGCAAAACGGGATATCCTTTTTATCTGAAACGGAAATAGAAAACCTGGCTTTCGGTGCAAAGTTGCTGACATATATGCAAACAGTACGTTTTTTGACCGATTATATCAACGGTGATACCTATTACAAAATAGCATATCCGGGACATAATTTGGTCCGTACTCATGCTCAGTTTAAACTGTTGCAAAGTCTAGAGGAAAACTTCGATATTTTACAGAAAATAGTGAGAGATACGGCTGATAAACTATCGAAAAAATAGTCGTTTGCAATATTTATTGTGCAAAAAGTAGGTAAGATAAAGAAAAATAGCTATCTTTGCACCGCTTTATTTTCTAGGTAAAAAAGTGGCGAAATTTAGTTTATACAATATACCTTTAAAGACTCTCTCGTCAGACAAACAAGTATTTGAGTACGAGTTGGATAAGAACTTCTTCGATGCTATTGACGGAGATGAAGTTAAAAAAGGCAATGTAAAAGCCAAGGTAGTTGTAAGGAAAATATCGTCGGGTTTCGAGCTCAATTTTACTCTGAAAGGTGTTGTTCAGATACCGTGCAACAGATGCTTGGATGATATGGATCAAGAGGTTGATTGTCAGGATCGTCTGGTAGTAAAATTGGGTGAAGAGTACTCGGAAGAGAGTGATGATATCGTTATCATTCCCGAAGAAGATGGAGAGATAAATGTTTCCTGGTTTATGTATGAATTTATTGCATTGAATATTCCAATCAAGCATGTTCATGAGCCGGGCGAATGTAATAAAACAATGTCTTCAAAACTTCGCAAACACAGAGCAGTAAACGTCGATGAAGATGATGCTGATGATGTTTTAGACGACGATGCAGATTTTGAAGAGAGCGACGATGTTACCAATGATAGTATTGACCCACGTTGGGAAGGATTAAAGCAGATAAATTTTGACGAAAACTAATTTTTAAACTAAATAAATAACATATAAAATGGCACATCCAAAGAGAAGACAGTCTTCTTCAAGACAAGGTAAAAGAAGAGCACACGACCACGCTAAACTTCCAACATTGGCAGTTTGTTCAAATTGCGGAGCATGGCATATTTACCATACCGTTTGTGGAGAGTGTGGATATTACAGAGGAAAATTAGCTATCGATAAAAACGCTACATTCTAAAAATCCTTAGTAAGAATAATAAAAACCTGAAAGAATTGTTTTCAGGTTTTTTTAATTTTTTGATAAAACAATGAAGACTTTGAATGCCGTAATCACAGGAGTAGCAGCATATGTTCCAGACTATATTCTTAATAACGAAGAGTTAAGTCAAATGGTTGACACTACCGATGAATGGATAATGACGAGAATCGGTATTAAAGAGAGACGTATCATTCGAGAACCAGGAAAAGGAAGTTCAGATGTTGGTGCAAAAGCAGTATCGCTACTATTGGAAAAAACCAACACCAAACCCGAAGAGATTGATCTTCTTATTTGCGCAACCGTAACACCTGATATGCAGTTTCCGGCTACCGCAAATGTCATAAGCGATAAGGTAGGAATAAAAAACGCATTTTCATTTGACATAAACGCAGGTTGTAGTGGGTTTTTATATACTCTTTCAACAGCTGCCAAATTTGTAGAATCGGGTAAATATAAAAAAGTTATTGTTGTGGGCGCCGAAAAAATGAGCAGCATAGTTGACTACCAAGACAGAGCAACTTGTCCGATATTTGGAGATGGTGCCGGTGCTGTTTTATTAGAACCTACAAATGAAGATATTGGTATAATTGACGAAATATTACAGTCTGATGGAGTAGGGCGAGTACACCTGCATCAAAAAGCCGGAGGCTCTGTAAAACCCGCTTCACACGAAACAGTTGAAGCACGCGAACACTATATATACCAAGAAGGACAAGCAGTATTCAAATGGGCTGTATCAAAAATGGCAGATGTTTCAGTTGAGGTAATGCAAAGAAACAACATTACACCCGAGACTTTAGCTTGGTTAGTTCCACATCAGGCAAATATGAGAATTATCGAAGCCGTAGCAAGACGCATGGGAATTAAACCCGAACAAGTTATGATTAATATTCAAAAATACGGCAACACTACAGCAGCTACTCTCCCATTATGCTTATGGGAATGGGAGCCGGTATTAAGAAAAGGCGATAACATTATTCTTGCAACTTTTGGAGCAGGCTTCACTTGGGGAGCAATTTATATGAAATGGGGATATGATGGCGATGCTGTAAAGTAAGGATTAATTTAATTATATAAACCAAACAAACAAGAGCATGAAAGTTTATTAACTTCATGCTCTTGTGCTTTATAGTAATGTTATCTAAGTGACAGAATTATCTCTTTCAATTCTGCTCTTTGCGTAGAGGATGTTCCATATTCAACTTTGGTGATAACTCCTTCTTTATCAATTACAATAGTCATTGGATAACCTTTTGCTCCTACAAATTCCTTGAATTGTGTGTCGTTTACAATTGGAATCCAATTAAACTTTTTAGATTCCAGAACAGGACGAGTTCTTTCCGCATTTTCATATGTAGAAGAGAAAAACATTACATCCGGCATTTCATCTTTCCAGGTTGACAGTTCCGGCATTTCCGCAGGGCAAGGCGCACATCCGGTAAACCAAAGATTCAAAACCATTACCTTTCCTTTAACATCAGCATTAGTCCATGTTTTACCATCGATATCTGTCGCTGAGAAATCAGGAAATTTTTCACCTTCTTTCAAAATCGTTTCTTGACCAGACTTTATAGAGAGTCCTTTTTGATTTTCAATAATTTCATTGTATCTTTCCAAAAGTAATTCGCCTTCAGGTATCTGTTCTATTGGAATGGAGTGTTTTAATGCTTCTTCCGTTAAAGGCTCAGATAGTTCAATTCCTATTGCTGTAGTGCCTTTAGCTGTTTCTATCATATAAACATTTGATGTGTTCCCCTGTGAAATAGGCATCTTATTGAAGAAGTATCCATCTATTATAATTATTCTTTGGGGCTTTGATGTAGTCTGTGCATTTACACAGACTGTTAGCAAAAAAACAGATAATAGATATAAGATTTTTTTCATAATTACTATGTATTATTAGTTATCGGAGATAATATTACTGCTCATTAAAATATGTGCGATAATCGATTTTACAATTATCGCACATATAATCTATTTCTCTACTTCACTCCCTCTTCAATCCATTTAGATCTATCGGGTAGAGTAGGAGTTTTAACTTTTTTGCGTGGGTTGCGTTTGAGTTCGTCAAGCAATACTTCTACAGCTTTTTCGATACCCGGGTCGTTGCCTTTTGCAAGTTCTTCGGGACGATCAACTACTTCAATGTCGGGTGAAACGCCAACTCCTTCGATAATCCAACTACCTGTGTGGTCATAAATACCAAATCTAGGTACTGATAAGTAACCGCCATCAACTAAATAAGCATTTCCTGAAATACCCACCAAACCGCCCCAGGTGCGTGTTCCGATAAGTTTTCCTTCGCCTGTTTTGCGGAAGAAATATGGGAATGCATCACCACCTGACGATGAATATCCGTTTATCAACATCACTTTTGGACCATCGTGGGCAATACCCGGAGATTTCATAGGTAGCGTGATGTTATTTTGGTGCCAGTAAACCAACGTGCGACGATTTAGTAAGTTAATCATTCTGTCGGGAATGAAACCACCGCCATTGTAGCGGTCGTCGATAATCAGAGCATCTTTATCGTTGAATGAGTACATACCCCTGTGCAATTCACGATTACCTTCGATAGCAGTATTTGGAACATGAATGTATCCGATTTTTCCACCCGAAAGTTTATCAACCATTGCACGACGCTCAAGTACCCAATTGTAATATCTCAATTCCTGTTCCGAAGTGATTGTTTTAACATTGTAGCTGTTTGCACCGGATGAAGATGGAGAACTATTTACGGTCAGTTCAATATATCTGTTGCCCAAATTTTCGAGCAATTCATACGGATTGGTGTCGGTTGTTAAATCGATTCCGTTTATGCTGATAATATAATCGCCTTCACATACGTTGATGCCGCTTTCGGTAAGTGGCGAACGACGACTTTCGTTCCAGTTTTCGCCTTGATAAATTTTTCTGATTTTGTATCGTTTTGCAGATAAATCGGCTTCTAATTCAGCACCAAGTAAGCCGCCGTCTATACGGTCAACTCTTTCAATATCACCCCAATCTACATATGCGTGTCCGGTGTTGGTTTCGCTCACAACTTCGTTAAGAATGTAATCTAAATCGAAACGACTTGGAACGTATGGTAACATTTCGCCATATTTCTTTTGAAGAGCTTCCCAATCCATTCCGTGCAAATTGCCAACATAGAAATAGTCGCGGAAAATACGGAAAGCATCGGCATAAATTTGATTCCACTCCAGACGTGGGTCGATTTTCATCGTCAAATTATCTAAATTGATTTTCGATTCACCTGTTTTTTGTCCTGGTTGATTTTTTGCAACTGCATAATCTTTTCCTGCACGATAAACGAACGATTTTCCATCGGCAGTAATAATTCCATTGCTTGCACCATCAAGAATCTCTTCTGTTTTTTCATCTTTAATGTTATAACGCATTACTTTATTTCCCGAAGAGTAAAGCAAACCTTCATCAACCGCTCCAATAATGCGATAATTTCCTGACGAAATGGGAAGTGCTACGATACGATTTTGGATATTATCGAAATCAATATCTACCTTTAATTCCGATTTTGAATTGTTTTCAGTAGAAGAATTATCGCTTTTTTCTGATTCAAATGGTTCAATATCATTTTTATATTGTGTAAGCGATGTGCCATCGTCTTTTAGTGGTATAGCATAAATTCTGGTTGCATTATTGTACAGATAATTAAACTCGAAACTACTGAATGCCAGGTTGAAATCTCTGTTTGAAATAAAGAATAAAAATTTGCCGTCGCGACTGAAAGTCGGTTGTCCGTCAGAGAAAGAAGCGTCGGTAATCTGATGTTTTTTTCCTGTAGAAACATTGTAAACCCACAATGCCGATTGATAATTTGGCGACGATTTGCTGTATGCCAGCCAATTGCCATCGGGAGAGAACGAGTAGTCGCGTATTTCTTCTGCCGAAGCTTCATCTACAACTGTCTGTTTGCCTGTTGCGGCATCAACCAACCAAAGTTTGAGAGTTCGGTCACTGTACGCCATATGTTTGCTGTTTGGCGACCACTCTGCTGTATACTTCCAAGCTTTTGAGCCTTTTGTCAGTTGTTTTGGCTCGGCACCTTTTCTGTTTTCGAGTAGATAAATCTCATATTCGCCTGTCGCATCGGAGTAATAAGCAATATTTTTACCGTCGGGCGACCAAACCGGGAATATCTCTCTTGTTCCCTGAGTGTTAGTCAGATTTTCTATTTCGCCGTTTTCAACCGGAACAGAGAAAATATCGCCGCGAGCATCAAACAATACACGTTTTCCCGAAGGCGAAATCGAGTAGCTTCCAATAAAATCTTTTACATTTTTGAAGTAGGGTAGCAGATTCGGGTTGTCGTAATTGATAGTTACATCTATTTTTTCAGTTTTGCCTGAAGCTGTGTTAAGAACATACAGATATCCGCCGTTTTCATACACAATTTTACCGTTTCGTCCCGAAGGATACATCACGTCAAAATCTTTGTGGTGCGTGATTTGCACATTCTCTTTCGTTTGAGTGTTGTATCGCCATATATTCAAACGCAAATCTTGGTCGGAGGCATAAAAAATGTTGTTACCGTGCCACGAGGGCCATTGGTCGGTACCTTCCCAATGCGTGATTTGCTCTGATGTGTTATTTTTCAAATCGTATGTCCACAACTCAGTTGCACGACCGCCTTTGTAGCGTTTCCACGTACGGAACTCTCTGTCAACCGGAGTGAAACAGATTTGTTCGCCATCGGGTGAAAGAGCGGCGAAACCTCCATTCACAATGGGTAGCGGCTTTTCAAAACCGCCATCGATACTCACTGTGAAATATTTTCCGTTTCGGTCGCCAAATGTTGTTCTGTTGGCACGAAAAAGAATGTTTTTGCTGTCGGGTGTCCAATCAAGAATCACGTTGTCGTAACCGCCGCGAGGAGGCATCACACCTTCCGAATTATAAAACGTTAGTTGACGAGCGGTTCCGCCTTCCGAGGGCATTACCCATACCTGGCGACTTCCTGAATACTCTGCCGAGAAAGCAATCCATTTTCCGTCCGGTGAAATTTTTGGAAACAGTTCTAACCCCTTGTGCGATGTTAGCTGTTTGGCAGTTCCACCGTTAGCGTTTACTGTCCAGATATCGCCGGCATAAACAAATGCCACGAGGTTTCCGTTAATGTCGGGATAACGCAACATTCGAGCGTTATCGGTAGCCGATGCAGCGAATAGCACCAGGCTGAAAGCTAAAATTGAAAATAATTTTCTCATATATAATTTGTTTTGAATTTATTTTGATTGAAAAGCCAACCGAGGAAATGCAATATTACTAAAAATTATTGTAAAATTTCTGCTTTTAGCTGATTAAAGTTCGATTTATCTCTTTATTAAACGGTTTTTCTTTGTTTTAGTTTATAGGTGCCGAAAAAAGGCATCGCATAATGCAACGCCTTTCGATAACTAAAAATATTTATTTTGTTTAAAAATAAACTCAATTTATAATTAATCACTTTTCAATCTCCCACTTTTCTTGAGAGCTTGATCTAATATCCACTGTATCTGTCCATTTACGCTGCGAAATTCATCGGCAGCCCATTTTTCGATGGCTTCCATAGTTTCCGAATCCAATCGCAAAGCGAAGTTTTTTATCGTTTTCTCCTTTTTAGCCATTTTCTACTCTCTCCATTTTGCCGAGTTTACGCAGGGCATCTTCCATTTCAATAGGGCGTTTGGTGCCGATAACTATTTTGCGTTTATTCTTTAAAGTTATAGCTAAACACATTTTTCCCGACATGATGAAATATCTTGTTCCATCTATTGCAACTTTTAAACCCCATCCGCCTGCTTTGTGTGGATTGTATTTTTTGACTTGCAATGTTTCAATACTATTCCAATCAAAAAATTTGTACTTGAAATGAAACGGAAAATACCTTACAAAAACGCCTTCGTTATTAATATAGGTATGCAGTTTTGTGAAAAACAACGAACTTACAGTCAATAGAATCATAATGACGGTAACGATTATCAATCCGATATTACTCATCGGGTTATTACCCCAAGGCTCTTTTAAAATAAATTGCTGAATACATCCCCAGATAAAAATTGCATTTACCGTAATCATCACGACCCAAGCCAACCATTGGTTCATACGTTGAACTTCGTAAAACTCGACCTTTTCATTTTTTCTCATTACTCTCTTTGCTATTTAAGCCTTGTAATCGCTTATATTATTGATAAAGTGTGCCTGTATTTAACACAGGTTGAGCCGATTCATCGGCACAAAGAACTACTAATAAGTTGCTTACCATTGCCGCTTTTTTATCGCTGTCCATATCGATAATATTTTCATCTTCTATGCGATCTAATGCCATTTTTACCATTGTTACCGCACCTTCAACAATCTTTTCACGTGCAGAGATAATAGCTTCCGCTTGTTGACGACGCAACATCACTGCCGCAATTTCGGGTGCGTAAGCTAGATAATTGATGCGTGCTTCAACTATTTCAATTCCCGCCATTTCCAAACGATTGTTCAATTCGTTCAATAGGTCATCGTTCACTTCTTCACCACCTGAACGCAATGTTATTTCACCATCCGAAACAACATTGTTGTCATAAGCATACTGTCCCGCAACCTGACGCAAAGCTGCATCGCTCTGTACTGATACGAAGTTTTCAAATGCTTTCATTTTATTTGCCACACTTGCCGTTGCCGTCGCACCTGAAGGCAAATTGCCCGATGCCATTGCTTGTGAGTCAATTTCGAACATCGCTTTGTAGGTGTCTTTCAATCTCCAAACCAAAACTAACCCGATTAAAACCGGATTTCCGACCTTATCGTTCACCTTTATCGGGTCGATATTTAGGTTTCTTGCACGCATAGAGAGTTTTTTGCGAGTCATAAACGGATTGACCCAGAAAAATCCGGTCTCTTGGAATGTACCCTTGTATTTTCCAAAAAAAACCATCACTATCGCCTCGTTTGGCTCAAGCTTTGTAAAACCGACTAATAAAATAACCCAGATGATACCACCTGCAATTGCTGCTATCAGGCTTGGGGTGTTAGCCAAGGTAAACAGCCAAATTACTACTAAAAGTAAAACCAACAGTAAGAACAGCATCAGGAAGCCGTTCATCTTAAAGCCTTTAAAATTGAATTCTTTTGTTGCCATAACTAAATAAATTTAATAAGTTAAAATGATATTAAATTGATATTGCAAGGATATGGATAATTTTCTAAACCACCAAATGTTTTTGCAAAATTTTTTTGTTGTCTGATAAAATTTTTGTTTTATGGCTAACTTAGTGGCATTGCTGAAGGCTATGAATTTATAAAACTTAGCAATTATTTTGGGAAATAACCCCGCAAGGGGTGATAGGATTATAGAAAAAGATAGTCAAATTTAACATAAACCCCGTAAGGGGTGACATAGTCAATTTAGCAATTATAGTATTTGATATTTGGGATAAATCCCTCAAAATGGGTGCAATGTAACCGTCGGTTGAAACCGACGGCAATAGACTTTTAGCTGGTTAAAATTGACAATCTCAGACTTACCTGATCCTTTAAATCCACCTAAACGCCAATTTAATTCTAATATTTCAGAAATAAGATATAACTTTGCACCTCGACAGAACAGGAAGTTAAAAACAAATCAAAATAATTATTGTTATGAACAAAATTCTTGATGTTCTTAAGACCAAAAAGTTTTGGGTCGAACTGCTGGTAATGACTGTGGGAATGATTATTACCGCCATTGCGGTTTACTATTTTTTAGTTCCCAGCAAGCTAATTATCGGTACTATTTCCGGTCTCTCTATCGTGATTAGCGGTATCTCTGAGGCGTTTTTCGGCATGCCGCTGCCTGTCTCTACCGTGATTTTTGTCATCAATGCCATTCTTTTGGTGTTGGCTTATCTGCTTATCGGTAAAGAGTTTGGCACCAAGACGGTCTACACGGCGCTGATACTCGGTCCTATCATCGGACTTCTGGAAACTTACTTTCCTTACCAAAACTTTATCCAACCGGGTGCCGCAACGCCCTCTATTATGGGTGATATTTGGTTCGACCTCTGCTGCTTTGTGTTGCTGCTGAGTGCCGCACAAGCTATGCTGTTTAAGATTAACGCCTCGACAGGCGGACTCGATATTTTGGCGAAAATTGTAAATAAATATCTGCACTTCGACATTGGTGCCTCTATCTCGATTGCAGGTGCGATTATCTGCTGTACGGCTTTTGCTATCAACCCTTTCCACATGGTGGTCATCGGACTTATCGGCACATGGATCAACGGCTTGGTGGTCGACCACTTTACGGCTGGACTCAATATGCGTAAGAAAATCAACATTGTTACCAAAGATTACGATAAAGTTCGTAGGTATATCATCGACGAACTGATACGCGGCTGCACCCTACACGAGGTAACTGGCGGCTACAGCAACGAAAAAACGGTTGAGCTGGAGAGCCTTCTTACAAAAGATGAGTTTGCTCAGTTGATGGGTTTTATCAATGACAATCAAATTAATGCGTTTATCACTGCCGGTAATGTGTACGAAATCTACGGCTATTGGATTAAAGATAAAAAGGCGATAAGAGAGCAGGTGGATAGGGATAAGATGGTGTGAAAAATACCATTATAAAACATAAAGTGCGAGACAGAGATGCCCCGCACTTTTTTTATCGGACTGTAATTTAAATATTTATGTGACTTTGCTGAAAAGTTTAAGAAAATATCCTTTGAAGTTATCTTGAACCTAAATTTTTTTGTTTTATATGGAATTTGACTCAAATATACGGGGGTAAAAACGACGAGTACAAAAACAAAACACATATATCTATGAAAAACAATGACTTACGAGAAACGAGAAAAAAACCAAAAGTACAATAGCTTTAATTTACCTTGAATTTTGCTTTAATTTTTTGGCGGGAAGGAGGCGGAAAGTTTAAGATAGCTTTAATATAGGCTCGGAAAGGCTTAAATATAGCCGCAAAACACCGCCAGAGAGCCGCAAAACACCGCAAAGCAACCACTTCTATACAACACCACAAGGACCCGAAAAAACGCCTAAAAAGCCTCTAAAAAGGGGCTTTTTTTGTGCTATTTTGAGAAAGACGAAAATGCGAAAAAACGCCTTTCGCTGTACCTTTACTGTACCAATACTGTAAAATTTAAGTTTTTTTCACAATTAAAACGGCGGTTTCGGAGGCGTTAATGACCTAAAAATACACCAAAAAGGCGGTTTTTGCGGGTTTGTTTTGGAGTTATTTCACGAGGTGGCTCTAACCCTGATGAATAGGGTAAAGTCTGGCAGAAGTGTGTTCTTTTACAACACAGCCAAGAACCACCGCTAAACGCCTGATAGACGACTTGGGAATATCTATAGGCTGATGTATGAGCGTGCCATCAGCGTAGGTGTCCTCATTTGAACTGTAGCAACTATGTAATCGGGATTAGATGACCGCTGAAGCCGCTTGGTAACACGATACTCGTCTGTTTCTATCACATAGTTTTTACCCCAAATGATTAGACTTTTGTCTTTTATCTCTCTGATGACAAGGATAGAACCTGAAGGGTACTCAAGCATGCTATCGCCGTAGTGGTGCATGGCGGCAGTAGCGTCTCGGAACCAATCGCCTGCATCTATCCACTCAGTGGGTGCAGTGATGGCATCTGAAGGGGCGGCGACAGAAGTGCCACCAACGCTATAGGCACCATAGAGAGGTATCTTACTGCGAGGAGCCTCTGAGGTAGGTCCCGCAGAGGGCTTAAGCATCTCGCCTTCGCCTGTAAGGAGCCAATCTATATTTAAGTCTTGATAATTCAAAGCAATGCTTTGAACTTTGTCTGGTTGAATGGATTTTCTTATAGATGTAACATATGCGTTAGACACCCCTATAGTTCTACCAAACTCTGAATAAGAGACCCCTTTGTATCTTAAATAAGAGATAAGTCTTTCTTTTACACTGCCTTCCATTTTAATAAATTTTATGCTTTTGATAAAGTAAATTACAAAATTTATTCAAAGAAATGCTTTGAAATATTTGGTTAATTCAAAACAATGCTTTAACTTCGCACTCAAAGCAGACAATTGTATAATTAAAAGGTAAAAAAATAAATATTTAAAATAATTTCTTTATCTTTGCAAACTAAAATTTACTATACTAAAAAATGTTTAAAAAGCTACTTGATTTTAAGCGCAAGTGTATCGTATTATTGTTATTGTTGGTAACCAATTTTGCATATTCAGGAGATTATCGTTCTATGAATGTCTCCAATGAATATTCAAATGAAGGGATCACTTCTTTTACCTCGGGAAACAGTGTCGTTGCATCTGATATTTTACTAAACAACCAATTAGCGTTTAGCGCACAATCTAGTAATACAGCAATGCTAGAGAGTCGTCGTCCGCACAATCTCTATTTAAAAAGTAATGCAATTGGCTGGGCTTTGTTAGTACCCAATATTGCAGTTGAGATAGATTTAGCAAGACAATGGTCTCTGACTTTGCCTATTTATTACTCCGGATTGAACTACTTTAAATCTACTATTAAGTTTCGCACTTTTAGTGTGCAACCCGAATTGCGGTATTGGTTTGTTGATGAAGGTCAAATCGGTTGGTTTGTCGGAGCACATTTAGGAGTTTCTTACTACAACTTTGCTTGGGATGGGAAATTTCGTTACCAAGATCATAAAGCCCGCAGACCTGCATTTGGTGGTGGTATTGGTGGTGGATATAGAGTGCCTTTGACGCAGGATCAGCGATGGAATGTGGAGTTTGCTTTAGGAGTAGGGGTTTATTCTATACATTACGATGTGTTTCGTAATGAGCCAAACGGAGCATTCGTAGAGACCGTAAAGAAAGCTTATTTTGGTCTTGACAACGCTTCGGTAGCATTTTCATACACATTTGATCTAAAGAAAAAATAGAAATATGATGAATTCAAAATTATTATATATAACAATACTCTTACTGACTCTTTCCCTGCTATTTTCACTTTCTGGGTGCGATGTGCACGAATGGCCAGAGAAAGGAGGAGTACCCATCAAATTGAGGCTAAATTACGATACACATCTGCCTATTTGGGAACATTCGTATGACCGATCAGTTGAGTCAGGGCGAGGTGAATTAGATCAAGGTAAAATTAGATATATTGTAAGAGTTTACCCGAAAATAACTGTTAATAACGGACATGTTCCGGCTCATATAGAAGAGTTTGTCTTCTATAAAGAGTTGGGAACCGGTTATAATTATGAAGCAGTATTAGATTTGGAGCCGGGCGATTATACTTTTATGGTATGGTCT
>CAYFUW010000007.1:10874-37964 GCA_964346495.1 uncultured Dysgonomonadaceae bacterium | reverse complement strand
ACATCGAACTAATGATAAATAGATTGGAATGTCTTATTTTCTTTTATAACAATTGATTCTCTTTATACCACTTAATTGTTTTTTCCACTCCTTCTTTCAGTCTATATTTTGGAACAAAATCAAGATCGTTTTTTAATGGCGTTATATCACATGCCCAATTACGTTGTTTCATGATTTTGTATTTATCGGAGTTGAAAGTTGTTGATTTCCCAATCATAGCAAATAGCTTTTCACTTATCCATGCTGCAGGTTTTACCAAACATAACGGCACTTTTAATCTGATAACTCTATTTTTTTGCAGAGCTTTTTGCACTATGCAGTTAAATTCGGAATCGGTATAGATATCGCCATCGGAAACATTATACTCTTTGCGGAATATCTGTTTATCGATACAATCGAAAATAATTCTGACTAAATCATCTACATATATAAAAGTGAGTATCTGTTTTCGGAAACCCGCTCCAACGTTTAGCCCGTTTTTCACGGCTCGCATCAAGATAAGATAATCTTTGTCGCGCGGACCGTAAACACCCGTCGGGCGAAGAATAACGTAAGGAAAATTATCGATGCTTTTTATATAGTTTTCCGCTTTAAGTTTACTTTTTCCATACTCCGTGTTGGGATTTGGTTTTGCATCGCAGGGTAGTGGTGTGTAGTTTTTCTCATCGCCCACGCCAATTGCTCCCAATGTACTCATAAATACAAAACTGTCGGGAATGGATTGTGTTTCTACAAGTGAATCGACAAAATTTTTAACGTGAGAAAAATTGACATCGTAGAAATCCGATTTTTTTCTTGCTTTTGTCAATCCTGCCATATGAACGATAGCATCAAACTTGCCGTTTTCGCGATAAAAATCATTTAATTGAGCTGTCAGTTTATCTTTATTGCTATAATTCAAATTGATAAAACGGATACGATTATCTTGCAAATATTTTCTGCTGCTGCTTGCTCTGATACCTGCCCATACATCGTATCCCAGCTCTAAAGCCATATCAACAGCTGTGCTGCCGATAAAGCCGCTTGCTCCGGTAATAAGAATCTTTTTCCCTTTCATATCTGTTGAAAACTGAAGGCAAATTTAGCCATTACCTGTCAAAAAGAAAAAGAAAACTATTCAAAACTTATTTGAATGTTGGCAATAGAATATTTTTTTGTTACTTTGTAACTTCAATATCAATTATACCCAAAATATGAGCAAAAGAGAAAAATCTATACAAGTTCCCACGAAGATAAAAAGGAAGGAGTTAGAACAGATTGTTGTGAATTTTTTGTCACTTAATGCTGATAAACAGTTTAATTATAAGCAGATAGCAGCTACACTTAATATAAGAGGCGAAGAGGGACGCCGCACTTTGATAAAGGCTCTCGACAGGCTTAGAGACAGCGATGTTTTGCTCGAAACATCGAGAGGAAGGTATCGTGCAAACAACAGAGGACTCATATTGGAGGGTCGATTTGAAAGACGTAGAAACGGTAAAAACTTTTTTGTTCCCGATGATGACGGCAATATCGTGTTTATTCCGGAAAGAAATAGCAAACATGCTATGAATGGCGACCGTGTGCGTGTGCAATTGCTTGCAAAACGCAAACGTGCCGATACAGAAGGTGTGGTTGTGGAAATTCTGGAACGTGCACAAAGCAGATTTGTCGGTGTGATGGAGGTGCAGAAACATTTTGCTTTTCTTGTAATGGATAACAAGTTTTTGGCAAACGATATTTTTATTCCGTTAGAAGAGTTAAATGGTGCTCAGAATGGAGATAAAGTAGTTGTTGAAGTTGTTGAATGGCCCGAGAAGGCAAACAATCCGATAGGTAAAGTTGTAGATATTTTAGGCAAACCTGGTCATAACGATACCGAAATGCACGCTATACTTGCTCATTATGACTTGCCATATCACTATCCGGAAAATGTGGAAAAGGTGGCAGATAAAATTTACGATACTATTTCTGAAGAGGAGATAGCTAAGCGTGAAGATTTTCGCGATGTGTTTACAATAACTATCGACCCGAAAGATGCAAAAGACTTTGACGATGCGCTTTCAATACGTAAAATATCGCTAAATATATGGGAAGTTGGTGTTCATATTGCCGATGTTACCCACTACGTGAAACCCGGAGATGCAATTGATAAAGAGGCTGAAAACAGAGCCACATCTATATATTTGGTTGACAGGACAATCCCGATGTTGCCTGAAAGATTGAGCAATGTTCTCTGTTCGCTCCGTCCGCATGAAGATAAACTCTGTTTTTCCGTTATTTTTGAAATGAACGATAAGGCAGAAGTCTTAAAACATCGCATTGTTCGCACGGTTGTACATTCAAACAGCAGACTTACGTATGAAGATGCACAAACCATTATCGAGACAGGAAAAGGCGATTTTAGCAAAGAAATTCTCGCGTTAAACTCGCTGGCTCAGCAATTGCGTCAACGCCGTTTTGCCGAAGGAGCAATCAATTTTGACAGATACGAAGTAAAATTCAATCTCGATGAAAAAGGAAAACCGTTAGGTGTATATTTTAAAGAGGCAAAAGAGGCAAATCACCTGATTGAAGAGTTTATGTTGCTTGCCAATCGCACAACTGCCGAAACAGTAGGAATAGTTCCCAAAAACAGACATCCGAAAGCGTTTGTATATCGAGTTCACGATGTTCCAGATCCCGAAAAACTGGATGCACTCAATACATTTATACTGCGTTTCGGGCACAAAATAAAAACCGAAGGAGAAAAGGTGGATGTTGCAAAAAGTATCAACTCGTTGTTGGATAAAGTGCAAGGTCGTCCTGAAGAGAATCTAGTTGAAACTATCGCTATTCGGACCATGTCGAAAGCAATATATTCTACCAAAAATGTGGGACACTACGGTTTGGCTTTCAACTACTACACGCATTTCACATCACCCATTCGTCGTTATCCTGATATAATGGTGCATCGTCTGCTCGAACGCTATCTCGAAGGAGGACAAAGCGTTAATCAGCATAAACTGGAAGATGAATGTAAACACTGTTCCGAAATGGAACAAATAGCAGCTAATGCCGAACGCGATTCCATTAAATATAAGCAAGTTGAGTTTATGTCGGATAAAATCGGAAAAGTTTATGACGGTGTTGTGTCGGGTATTACCGAATGGGGAATTTATGTTGAAATAAACGAAAACAAGTGCGAGGGGATGATTCCTATTCGTGAACTTGATGACGATTTCTACGAACTGGACGAGAAAAATTATCGATTAATCGGCAGAAGAACACGACGTGAATATCGTCTCGGACAACATGTTACAATACAGGTTGCCAAAGCCAATTTAGAACGTAAGCAGTTAGATTTTGTGTTAGCTTAGACCTGGTTTTATGTGTTTTGTTATTGAACAGTCGTTAGATTGGATTAATGTTATAACGTTGTTAGATTGGCGTTATAAAAGTTTGAAAAAATTTCTTTACTGTCGACTTATTACTTGTAAACTAAGTTTACATGCATACTTATATGAAACGAACCTCTCATTTGATTATACTTTTGTTGCTTTGCGTGAAAGTATCGCATCTTTATTCGCAAAATTTAGATATCGATATTTTAAAATCGATAAATCATATCGAAGCAGGGCAAGGGTTTAATGATGCAATGCTTATTATAACCAATAGCACTCCTTATGCTGAAGTTGGCGGTGTATTGGTTTCGGGGCTAGTGGGATGGATTAATGATGATGATAAGTTGAAAGAGTTGTCTAGTACAACAGCTATGGCGCTTGTTGCTAATTTGCTGTTTACTAATGCCATAAAGAGTGCTGTGAACAGACCGCGCCCAATGGTAACATATCCGGATATAATAATAAATCGGGGGATTGTGCTGAATGCAAGGTCTTTTCCGTCGGGACACACATCATCGACTTTTACATTTGCAACGTCTTTGTCAATTGCTTATCCAAAGTGGTATGTAATAGTTCCCGCTTATGCCTGGGCTTCAACAGTTGCGTTTACTCGTTTATATTTGGGAGTTCATTATCCATCGGATGTTTTAGGAGGAATATGCGTTGGTGTTGGAAGTGCATTTTTGTCTCACGAGATAAAGAAATGGTATCAGAATGGATATCGAAACAAGAAAATCAGACCCAAAAATGCAGCGAAAGTTTATATGGGTATTGGAGGAGGAGTGGTTTATTAGTTTCGAATTCAGGGTAGTACGTGTTACGTGGTTACGAGTTGGAAACTTGCCAAGTGAGAGACTTTTCACTCTTTGCTAGAAATTGACTAATTGGTATAAAAATCCAAAATTACATTGTTTTTTTTCGTGTTTCTCTAATAGCTTTCGATTTTTGTAAAAGCTTAAAAGCAACTTTTTGATAATTCGCAAAACTGCTAAATTTTCCCGTAAATAACGTTTTAAAAGCTTTCTTTTCAGCCGCCATAACGCTGTATGCGAATGACTTTGCAGGTATATATAAAGGATTTACGGCTTCGGTTAAAAAATAGATATATTCCATATAGAAAAACTTACTTGCATCTGTTTCCCTTTTCTCTCTATCGTGATAAGCAAATGCGTTTGGAATAAATCCAATTTTAAAACCTTTATGCTTAATTCGTTGACAGTAGTTTGCATCTTCGCCATAATGCGGAAAAATGGGTGCAAATACGCCAACTCTTTTTATCACAGAAATCGGAATTAACCATATTGCGGCATTAATAAAATTGCACGAAACGGGAGATTCGGGAAGATTTGATACTTCCTGCTTTGTTTTTAATCCGGTATAAGTTGAGAAACCGAAATCCAGATTCTTACCTGTTCCGTTTAAGTGAACGGGGGAGATTATTCCAAAATCAGAATTGTTTACAGATGCGTCAATCAACTTTTCTATTGTATCTTGCTCAACCCGGGCATCTTGATTAAGCAATAACACGTAATCGAAATTATTTTCAATCGCGTATCTAAAACCGATATTGTTCGCTCTGCCAAATCCAAGATTTTTTCTATTCTCAATAAGCGTTACTTTGGGATAACGTTCACGAATAATTTTGCATGTATTATCAGATGAGGCGTTGTCAACTACAAATATTTCTGTTTCAACAGATGAGGTCCCGAGTGAAGAGAGGCAAGTATCTATCCACTTTTCAAAATTGTATGAAACGATTATCGTGCAAACCTTCATCTATTTTTTTCTTTTAGCGAACCAATTCTCAATCTCTTTTAGCATTTCAAGTTTCATCAATTTGCAGCTAAATATGTATAAAGCAGCAATTGTTAGAAGATTTGTAATAATATAAAGCAGATTGTTCTCTATTTTTTGAGTAATAAAATAAGATATTGCAGCACACAACAGAGCGGTGAACAGATAAGAAACGATATCTTTCAATAAATCAAGCAGATTGTATCGGATAAGTTTTCCCGATAAAACTACGGAAATAATCAATGTGATTACCATATAAATTATCCAGCTAACAGCCAAAGCCATAACTCCATGCGGAAAAAGCAGTACAATCAGC
Organism: uncultured Dysgonomonadaceae bacterium; assembly: GCA_964346495.1. GTDB lineage: Bacteria > Bacteroidota > Bacteroidia > Bacteroidales > Dysgonomonadaceae > JBGZFC01. The sequence goes on along the minus strand of CAYFUW010000007.1, from coordinate 32,492 downwards.
AGAATCAATATCGCACCTTTTACAATTTCAACTCCTAAAAAATAACGAGGATTCTCTTTCGCGATAAAAAGCTCGTTAAATATAAAGATAAATGGCGATAACATTCCGGCAAATGTCAATACCTTAAAAAACGGTACGGAAGCCAACCACTTTTCTTTGAAAAACAGATAAAAAACTGGTTCGGCAACGACAATCATTGCGAAACCGATAGGAAACGAAAGAAAAGCAATTGATTTAATGATTTTGCTAACAACACGTTTCAGTCTTTCGGTCTGTTCATTTATTTCCGAAAGAATAAGCATTGCCACCTGGCGAAAAGTGTTACTTAGCGTTAGAAAAGGAATATCCTGATACTTTTTCGCCTGATTGAAATACGCCACCTGGCTCATAGGATAAAAAGCGGCTATCAGTGTGGGGTAAATATTGTTGATAGTAACAGTTATGGCTGAAGTGGCAAGAAGTTTGTTACTGAAAGCGAAAAAGTCTTTCAAACTTTCTCTGCTGAACTCACCAATTGGCTTCCATGAAGAATAAATCCACAAGAATATAGTTCTGAAAAAAGCATAAATCACCGATTGAGCGACTAAAGCCCATACACCATACCCTAATATGGCTAAAACTACCGCTACAACAGCAGCAATAAATAATGCCGACATATTTATTTTGGTCAATCCCTTAAAATCGGCTTTTTTTGTTAGAATTGTTTGATGAATAAGTCCGAAAGCGTTAAATACAAGCGATAAGAAAAGTACTCGTATTACGCTAGTCATGGTTGGTGTGCGGAAAAAAACAGCAAAAAGTGGCGCACTAAAAAAGAAAATCAGGTAAAGGATAAAACTCAGCGATATATTGAAATAAAAAACTGTGGAATAATCGGTTGGCGATAAATCTTTCCTGTTTATTAAAGCCCGTCCAAATCCGCTATCAATTAGTATTGACGAAAATGCCACAAAAACAGCTAACGAGCCAATAATACCATAAGCTTCTGTGGCAACAATATTCATAAGAATAAGCATACTCGCGAAATTGAGTATCTGTTGCCCAAACTTATCAATAAATGACCAAAAAAGCGAAACCGTCGTTTTTTTCTTAAGTACCGAGTCAGCCATGCTTGCGATTAATTTATGCAAAAGTAAGAATTATTTTAGATAAATGAGCCACGAGTCACCAACAAAGAATTTTATCGGCGTGATTATTCATTAATTCTATAATTTATTTATCTTTGGCTTTAAATTGTATTGCCGAAAACCTTTAATTCCTGGCTCTTGATTTTTTTGTCTTGTAAAAATGTCTTTTTCTGAAGAAATAAAGCAATTTGCTCTATCGTTGGGCTTTGATGCATGTGGTATCTGTTGTGCGACAAACAGCGGACAGGAGAGCGAATATTCGGACTGGATTTCCCGAAATTGCCATGCCGATATGACCTATTTAGAGCGAAATATTGACAAACGGCTCGACCCGCGTCTGTTGGTTGATAATGCTAAATCTATTATCTGTGTGGCACTCAACTACTATCCGCAAGAGAAAATGCCCGAAAATGTTCCGCAATTTGCCTACTATGCTTATGGAAAAGATTATCATGATGTTGTGAAAGCAAAACTCAATCAACTTTCCTATTTTATAAAACAGCGTAATTCCGAAGTGACGGGACGTGCCTTTTCCGATTCTGCACCCGTGTTGGAGCGATTTTGGGCGGCACAAGCCGGAATTGGATTTATTGGGAAAAACTCTCTTTTGATAATTCCGAACAAAGGTTCCTACTTTTTTCTTGGTGAACTGATTATCGATTTGGAATTGGATTACGATAAACCAATTTCGCAAAATTGTGGAAATTGTACCAGATGTATAGACAGTTGCCCGACAAAAGCTATAGAAAAACCTTATCGAATAAATGCCAATCGGTGTATCTCGTATCAAACAATCGAGAATAAAAGTGAAATTGCACCTGATATTGTTCCACAACTCAACAACAACGTTTACGGATGCGATATTTGTCAGAAAGTTTGTCCATGGAACAGATTTGCAAAACCGCACACTACAGCCGATTTTATTCCGTCGGAAACATTCTTGTCTCTCGATATGGAAAAGTTGAGCGAAATGGACGAAGCTACATTCAAATGCGTTTTCAAAAAATCGGCAGTAAAAAGGGCTAAATTCTCGGGATTAAAACGAAATATTGAAGCTTTGAAATCATCTCGATAACATAAAAAATTGGTGCATTCTGCAATTATTTTTATCTTTGTACTCATATATGCAAGACCCATTTGACATTCATGCCAATCGCAATTTTCAGGATAGTGAACGCGATTATGAAAACGCTCTGCGTCCGCTCTCTTTCGACAGTTTTTCCGGACAGGATAAAATAGTGGAGAATCTGAAAGTTTTTGTTAGTGCTGCCCGTATGCGCGGCGACTCGTTAGACCATGTTTTGTTGCATGGACCGCCCGGATTGGGGAAAACAACACTATCAAATATTATTGCAAACGAGTTAAATGTTGGTCTGAAAGTTACTTCAGGTCCGGTATTGGATAAACCGGGTGATTTAGCAGGTATTCTCACTTCGTTGGAGCCTAACGATGTGCTTTTTATCGATGAAATTCATCGTCTTTCGCCAATTGTAGAGGAGTATCTCTATAGCGCGATGGAAGATTATCGTATCGATATTCTTATAGATAAAGGGCCAAGTGCACGCTCCATCCAGATAGATTTAAATCCATTTACACTGATTGGCGCAACTACACGAAGTGGCTTGCTAACCAGTCCGTTACGTGCTCGATTCGGTATAAATTTGCATTTGGAATACTACGATATTGACACACTTACCGGAATTGTATTGCGTTCGGCAGATATTTTGAATATAGAGTGTGCCCCAAATGCCGCCAAAGAGATTGCATCGAGAAGTCGCGGAACACCACGTATTGCGAACGCTCTTTTGCGTCGTGTGCGAGATTTTGCACAGGTAAAAGGTTCTGGAAAGATCGATAAAGAGATTTCATCATACTCTCTGGAAGCCTTGAATATCGACAAATTCGGTTTGGACGAAATTGATAACAAAATCCTACTTACGATTATAGATAAGTTTAATGGCGGTCCCGTTGGTATTTCTACAATCGCAACAGCAGTAGGCGACGATGCAGGCACCATTGAGGAGGTTTACGAACCTTTCCTGATAAAAGAGGGATTTATCAAACGCACACCGCGTGGCCGTGAGGTTACAGAGCTTGCTTATAGGCATTTAGGTCGCAAAAGATATGATGAGCAAGGATTTTTGTTTGATTAAATATTTGCGTTGCGGGTTACGTGTTACGTGGTGCTAGAAAATGTGACATCATGCTGTGAAGACGTTAAAAACTTAGAGACGTGGTCCCGATAAGTTGAGATTTACACTTTGTTTCAACATATCGTGTCTATACATAAAATACATCAATATATTGTAAGCAAAAAAGACGCGATTTAATCGCGTCTTTTTTGTTTATATCAATCGTAAATCTAAAATCCGAAATCGTAAATTGATTAGTACGTACTAAAAATCATTTCCAATTTTAGCTTTTCCGGTCTCTTGTCAACTCTAACTGCAGATGGTCGCATCAAATTATACACTGCCGATATAACTTCAGCACCACTTTGATTTGTACTATACGATGCTTCAACAGGCACCAAATAATAAACAAGATCAAAAGGTTCATCATGCAATTGTTTGTAGTGATTAACCATGCTAGAGATATTTCTAAACTCATACTGATAGGTAGATCTGTTAAGTTTAGCCACGAAACTTGTTTTACCATCGGGCAGTTTTCTCTTTTCAAAGAATCCATTTTCCGAAGGATTTTCCACAAACAGCGAATCTTTTGGTATAAGCAATAGATATTCGGGTGGAGTAAGCTTAATGGTTTCGTCAGTCATCGCATCCGGTATTGTATTTACTACCAACCTGGCTTGATTTAGAGCATGCGATTTTAATTTGGAGTATATTTGAGAGAATGGGAACGTGATTTCTGTGTTCACTCCGGCCGGACTTTTTAAATATGTATGAGTTTCATTATCAGCAAGAATCTGTTCGTTATCGTTCTCAATTTGATTCAATATAGTAACTTCCGGTGTAGAGTGTAATCTGAATATTTTAGTAGATGTTGAGTCTGCATCAACATTATAGGTGTAGTGTATAGATAAAGAAGTACTATTTACGTTTAATAGAGTGCTATACCCAAAGCCTGTTGTAATGTATAAACCCGGGAAAAAAGAGTTGAAAGTTTCCGAATCCGGTGTTTGCTGATGAGTTTCTTTGTATTCGTTTATAAACGATAAAATATTTTGACCAATTGAAGTTGGTAAATTCACGTGAATATCGTAAACCGTAACAGGATATGACATAGCTCCAACGTAGTAATATTCCACACGTGAAATAGCGTTTTTTCCGGTAAAAAACTGTTGTCCTACCGGAGCACTCATATCGGAATAAATATTTGGATTGATGCTGGTGTAACTACTTTTGCGTGGTAGTCTGTCAACCAGTTTATATACGTTCAGGCTCATAGGAGCCAATGAGTCACCAATAATTGAAGTATATGAAACAGTTAAACGAACGGAGTCTATTACAGCACTGTTATCGAAAACTAAATTTTCGGGATAGAAAAACTCTGTGGCATAGTCGGCTTTTATTGAACCAAACATAGGGTCAAGATATTCGCCAAGAACAGGATATTTTGTTCTTGAGAAAACAGAATCTACTTCTACCGATACTGCTTCAAGTGTTAGTGTATCTGTAGCCATACCCAATTGGTCTATATCAGGCTGTATGCTATAACCTATTTGTTTCAACGTATCGTCGCACGAAAACAACAGAATCGCTGAAATTAATAATAAAATGTAAATGTTTTTAATTTTCATCGGTCTTTACAAGATTGAAAACGCAAATATCTAAAAAAAAAAGGAAATAAGAGCGATTGTTCGCTGTTAATACTTCCTTTTTTAATGATAATTGTGTATAAACTATGTGAAAATATTTATACCGTTAAATTTTTTAAGAGATTAATTAATTTATCTCATCGTAAAAATCATCTATTTCACCATAAAACTCTTCCGAATCGGAATTGAAGTTTAGAATTGGAATATTTTTACCTTGAGCATATTTAATGAGATCTTCATCAACATTTTCAGAACCTTTTATTATTCCATCGGAATAATCGATTGCAAGCTGCATAAGATTCTTATAATACATTGGACCAATTTTCTTAATATCTTCTATCTCTTTGTCGCCTATGGTATCGAAACGAAGTTTTTCTGCAATTTTCGGATCAAACGGTTTCTCAAACGATTCGTCATATAAAGATAAAACTACTTTAGCACCACCTATACATGGGTCATCTTTATAACCTTTTTTGATGTAGTAGGGAGCTAAAGCCGAGAACCAGCCGTGGCAGTGGATAATATCGGGTACCCAACGAAGTTTTTTAATAGTTTCGAGTACACCGCGAATAAAGAAGATACTTCTCTCGTCGTTATCGTCATATTCCACACCATTTCCGTCAACTAAAGTCTCTCTGTCTTTGAAATAATCATCGTTATCTATAAAGTAGACCTGCATTCTTGCAGCTTGAATAGAAGCAACTTTAATTACTAATGAGTGATCTGTATCGTCGATAATAAGATTCATACCCGATAGACGAATCACTTCGTGAAGTTGGTTTCTTCGCTCGTTGATACAGCCATATTTAGGCATGAAAGTGCGAATATCATGTCCGTTTTCTTGAACTCTTTGTGGTAAATAACGAGAAGTGTTTGAAATTTCAGTTTCTGGAAGATAAGGATAAATCTCTTGCGTGATGTATAGAATATTTTTTTGACTCATTTGAAATGTTTTTGGTTTATTTTGTACAAAGATAATAAAAAAAAACCGCATAATCACAAAATAATTTCCACACTTTTTCTTCTAATATCTGATATTTAGTAGATTGCAACATTATTTTTGAAATAAAAAGAATATAATTCGATATATATTTTTTAGTTTTGCAAAAATCTTGTTCCTTTGCACTTTTAAAACAGACAATGATTGTAGTTAACAAAATATCGGAGCTTCGCGAGGCTCTTAAACGAATGGATGCAGAGAACAAAATGGTGGGCTTTGTGCCTACAATGGGTGCTTTGCATCAAGGACATGCCGCTTTGGTAAGACAATGTGTAAAAGAGAACGATATCTCTGTTGTCAGCATTTTTGTAAACCCTACGCAGTTCAACAATATAGAGGATTTGCGACTGTATCCAAAAACGCCGCAAGCCGATTTGGATTTGATGCGTGAAATAGGAGTAGATATTGTTTTTATGCCCGAAGTGGAGGAGATGTATCCCGAACCAGATACGCGTCTGTTCGATTTTGGCGAATTGGACAAGGTGATGGAGGGCAAATATCGTCCGGGACACTTCAACGGTGTGGGACAAGTGGTTAGCAAACTGTTCGTTTTTGTAGAGCCGAACAGAGCCTATTTCGGAGAGAAAGATTTTCAACAGTTGGCAATTATCCGCCAAATGGTGAAGCAATTGTCTATGCCGATAGAAATTGTAGGTGTGCCTATTGTACGTGAAGAGAATGGTTTGGCAATGAGCAGTCGCAACGAAAGATTATCGCCGGAGGAGCGAAAAACTGCCGCCATTATTTACAAAACACTTTGCGACAGCAAGAAATTGTATCCGCAGGCAAAGCCGAGTGATGTTATTAATCAGGTAGTTGATACGTTAAACAAAATAGATGGTTTGCGTGTTGAATATTTCGAAATTGCAGACGGAAACAGTTTGCAAACAGTTTCCGATTGGAACGAATCTGAATATATAGTTGGCTGTATTACAGTTTATTGTGGCGAAGTTAGACTTATTGATAATATTAAGTATAAATAGAGAAAAATGTTAGTTGAAGTATTAAAATCAAAAATACATAAAGCACGTGTTACCGATGCTAATCTGAACTATGAAGGCAGCATCACAATAGATGAAGACTTGATAGATGCTGCAAATATGTTTGTAAACGAAAAGGTGGCGGTTGTGAATAATAACAACGGTGCCCGATTCGAAACATATATAATACGTGGTGAACGCGGTTCGGGAATTATCTGTCTGAACGGGGCTGCTGCCCGACTTGTACAGAAGGATGATGTTGTGATAATTATGAGCTACGCCCATATGCCGTTGGAAGAAGCCAAAAAATTCACACCAACTGTAATAAATATCAAAGACGATAAAAACAGGATAAAGTAATTAACATCAATTCGAGTTATGTAAAATATAAACCGCCGATTGAAATTAAATAAACAATTGTCGGTTTTTTTTAATTCAAAATCAAGCTGAAGTGTATTCAAGGAAGCATATTATAAGAATCAGTACACCTATTCTTTTGAGTTTGTTGACTCAGAATCTGGTTCAGGTAGTCGATACCGCTTTTCTCGGTAGAGTGGGAGAGGTGGAGTTGGGCGCTTCAGCTTTGGCTGGCATAATATATATCGCCATTTTTACAATCGGTTTCGGCTTCAGTATGGGAAGTCAAATCATGATTGGAAGAAGAAACGGAGAGGAGAATTACGACCGAATAGGCAACATTGTTGTTCAAGGTACTCTGTTTCTGTTACTGCCTGCTCTGCTCTTTATTTTGGCTTTTAAGCTGGGCGCATCTGATGGATTGAGATTTCTTTTTAAATCTGACAACGTGCGAGGAGCCATTGCCGAATATTTAGACTGGCGGGTTTACGGTCTTATTTTTGCATTTACCAACTCAATGTTCCGTGCTTTTTTTGTAGGAATAGCCAGAACAAAAGTGTTGATACACAATTCGTTGGTGATGCTGGTTGTCAATCTTATTCTTGATTATGGATTGATTTTCGGTAATTTTGGTCTGCCCGAAATGGGTATTGGCGGAGCGGCTTTAGCTTCGGTAATTGCCGAATTTTCGTCAACCTTGTTTTTCGTGATTTACACCATTAAAACTGTCGATTTAGAGAAATACGGCTTTAAAAACATTCATTTCCAATGGAATGTGATAAAAAGAATTTTGAGTATTTCTACATATATGATGGTGCAATATCTGCTTTCGATAGTGATATGGATGATGTTTTTTGTTTTTATCGAAAACTATCTGGGCGAACGCTCGCTTGCAGTTTCAAATATTGTCCGAAGCCTATACAATATTCTTACAATTCCGTCTCATGCTCTCGGCTCTGCAGTAAATACAATGGTTAGTAACACTATTGGTGCCGGAAGAAAAGATGAAGTTCTTAGTTTGGTGAAACGGGTTGCACTGATGAGTATTATCTGTATTTTTGTAATTATCGCGGTTGTAGTTTTATTGCCCAAATTTATGGTGCGTATTTACACCAACGACCCACAACTTATTGCCGATACAGTACCGGCTCTTTACGTTATGCTTACCTTTATGCCGGTTTACGCATTGGGTTCAGTTCTTTTTAGCGCGGTTTCAGGTACCGGAAATACTCAAAAAGCTCTTGTGTTCGAGATAATTTCTCTTTCGCTATACCTGTTCTATATTTGGTTTATAGTTGCTCATTTACGCCTCTCTGTAGTATGGGCGTGGACAAGCGAGCATGTCTATTGGGCACAGCTATTTATTTTCTCTATTTTCTATCTGAGATATGGGAAATGGAGGGAGAAGGAGATATAGGAGATTAGTTCTATATTGTTGGTAGGATGTAATAAAAAAAGCAGCTAATCCCAAAATTAGCTGCTAATCAATATTTCAGTTCAAATCTATCTACTCAAAACTTCCCAACTCAGAACTCTTAACTCCAAACTAAAAACTATTCCAAAACTATCCCACACTTCCTTCCAAACTAATTTGCAGAAGTTTTTGTGCTTCCACGGCAAATTCCATCGGGAGTTTGTTTACCACTTCTTTTACGTAACCGTTAACGATTAAGCCGACAGCTTCTTCTTCGCCCAAACCACGTTGGTTGCAATAGAAAATCTGGTCTTCGCTGATTTTGGATGTGGTAGCTTCGTGTTCCAAAATTGCTGTTGGATTTTGAATATCGGTATAAGGGAATGTGTGTGCACCGCAATAATCAGTAAGCAAAAGGCTGTCGCATTGTGAGTGATTGCGAGCGTTATCGGCTTTTGGCGATATTTTCACTAATCCACGATAGCTATTTTGGCTGTGTCCTGCCGAAATCCCTTTCGAAACGATGCGACTGCGAGTGTTTTTACCGATATGAATCATTTTAGTTCCAGTATCGGCTTGTTGGTGATTGTTTGTAACGGCAACCGAATAAAATTCACCCACAGAATTGTCACCTGCAAGAATACAGGACGGATATTTCCATGTGATTGCCGAACCGGTTTCAACCTGAGTCCACGAAATCTTAGAGTTCTTGCCCTTGCAAACTCCGCGCTTGGTAACGAAGTTGTAAACGCCGCCCTTTCCGTCTTTATCGCCCGGATACCAGTTTTGCACGGTTGAGTATTTCACTTCGGCATTGTCCATCACCACGATTTCCACAATAGCAGCGTGCAACTGATTTATATCGCGCATTGGAGCGGTACAGCCTTCGAGATAACTTACATATGAATCATCGTCGGCAATAATCAGCGTGCGCTCAAACTGTCCCGTGTGAGCCGCATTGATGCGGAAATATGTGGAAAGTTCCATTGGGCAACGCACACCTTTTGGAATATAAACGAACGAGCCGTCGCTGAAAACTGCTGAGTTAAGTGCTGCATAAAAGTTATCTCTGTACGATACAACGCTTGCCATATATTTCTTTACCAAATCGGGATGCTCTTGCACCGCTTCGCTAAACGAACAGAAAATAATTCCCTTTTCCGCCAAAGTCTCTTTATAGGTGGTTTTTACCGAAACACTGTCCATAATGGCATCAACGGCAACACCTGAAAGCACTTCGCGCTCGTGAAGCGGAATTCCGAGACGGTCAAAAGTTTTCAACAGTTCCGGATCAACTTCGTCCAAACTCTTCGGGCCGCTTCTTTTTGTAGGGTCAGCATAATAAATAACTTCTTGAAAATCTATCTTAGGAATGTTCAGGTGTGCCCAATCAGGCTCTTCCATTGTAAGCCAGTAGCGATATGCTTTCAGACGAAATTCCAATAACCATTCGGGTTCGTTTTTCTTCGATGATATTAATCTGATAACATCTTCGTTCAGCCCTTTGGCAATGGTTTCTGTCTCAATATCAGTCGTAAAACCATATTTATAATCGCTTCCGGTAATTTCGTTTAGTAATTTATCTTGTTCTGATTCTTGTTGCATTTTTTTGTGATTTATTTAGTACGAAACTGTATAAATATTACTGATGTTTTTTTATCGCCTTGCTTTTTACAATTACCACGCGAAAGGATTCGCGCGGAAGCGACCAATAAATCGTAAATCGAAAATAAAAAGTCTTTTGTCTTGATTCTTGCGTCTAAAAAAACAGTTAAATACAGTCTCTGTTATTTCTTATTATCCAATAACAAAAAAGACGGCTCAATTGTTTTCACAAATAGAAACCGTTTTTTGTTTAGAAGCGGAAAGTAGTGTGTTACTTTTCGTTTTTTGGGGAAAATCGGGAGATAATGCCGTCAGTAATCAAAATATCTTCCAACTCGGAATATGGAATTGTTACGTTGATAACACCCATTGCATACGGAGCAATTTCGTACTGATTAAAGGTGTAATTTATCCCTTCTTCGTTCAGATAAAAATTGTTGTTCGGCATAATATCGTCGATTGTGAAAAATCCGTGTTCAAGTAATAATTCGGGTTCCGAAACATTGTACTTTTTCATCAAATTGTTGATGATTTTTTCAGTTAAAGGTCGATAATAATCGGGTACGAACAAATCTTCTTCCGAAAGAGTAACAACTCTGTTCAAATCGATATTCGTATAAATAAGTTTAAATGAACCGTGTGCACCGCCTGTGTACTCACTATGTTCAACTGCATAAACTAATAGTGAGTCGTTTTGAAACATAATTTTATTTGAAATATTCAGACTGTACCAATACCATTGCGGCATTTCACCTTTAAGACGAGCTTTCTCTTCGTAAAAAGTGTTTGAAAGAGCTTGATATTCATTTGTGTAGTCTTCTATGTATTTGTCTATGGCTTGTTGTGGCGATAGAGTGTCATAGATAGGATTTTCAAAAAATGTTCCTACAAATATTTGTTGCAAACGAGATAAATCTTCTTTTTTGCCGAATTTCTCGGGAAATATAAAGTTTATTTTTATATCGGAAAAGGGTAGTGTTGTGTCGTTTTCGTGTAGAAGTGGAATCTGCTTTTCCACCAAAATGCTGTCGAACTTAACTTCGGTTGGTTTTCCCACTCTTTTTTTACACGATGCAAACACTGCACCAAAAGCCAATACTATTATTAAATATTGTAATAGTGAATTTGTTTTCATTATAGTAATTTGATTTATTATTGAATTATCTGTTTTATCGCACCCAATTCAGGATAGAAAATTACCCGGATAGGTTGTTTCATATTATCGAACATCTTTTTGGTAAGCACATCTTGCGTGCCAAATTGAACAACGTCAACTTTCTTATTTACAATAGTTTTGTTGTTAAACTCTATCGTAAGTTGAGCTTGTCCCGGAATATTATAGACCAATCCTTCGGAGAATTTCTTTTCCAATCGAGCCATATCGCGTTCCGATAGTTCAAGTTCTATTTCAGGAGTTTTGTTTTTAAGAGTGAAATAGATAGGTTCGCCTGCAAGATTATCAGCATCAACCGGTCCCAGCTTTTTAGAGAAACGGGCGACAATATTCTGTTCGATGCTCTTTTCGGTAGGAATTACCGTGAAAGTGTGTGTGAAATATTCTGTCGATTCGCTACCCGAGAAAAGTTCTGTCAGAGCTTTTTCTTGAGCATTTATTTCATCCATAACCATTTTATAGGCATTTCCATCGGGTGGCATATTATCGGCTTCACCTGTAAGAATATCCTGGCGACTGCGACGCAAATCGAATATTTGACGGGAAACCAATTCGGCTTGTTTCGCTATCGAGCCTGCCATAAGTGTCTCTTGCGACAAATATCTGCGTGCATTTGCCGACGCCGATTGCGATGCCGGAATTTCCATCTCTTTCTCGTTGCTGAATTGTGCATCAGCATTTATGGCAGCGATTACGCCATCTTCACGCAACGTAACGTAAGGTTGCATTGTGTTTGGACGAAATTCCACCATAAAAGAATTTTCCTGATATGGTACACCTTTGTTTACAACCGAAATATCTTGAAGCGAGTAAGCTGTGCTGTTTTCGGTTATCGGGTTATCGATACCCAGATATCGTTGTGCGTACTGATAAAAATCGCCGCGAACATAAGTCGTTTTCTTTACCAGCAGCGTAACTTCGAAAGTGGTTTTCGGAAGTGTGTAAATCACACCGTAATCGTTCGCTTTAATAGCATTTACACGTGTGGTTTTCTGAGCCTGAACGCTCAACGCTGCAAATAAGATAATTAGAAATGTATAAAAAGTACGTTTTGTCATTTTAATAGATATAATTTAGAATCTTATCATTAATTAATTTGCCGATTGAAACTGTTCCAGAAAACTCACATCGTTTTCGGAGAACATACGCAAATCTTTCACTTGATATTTTAAATTCGTGATGCGTTCGATTCCCATTCCTAAGGCGTAACCAGAATAGACTTTACTATCTATTCCGCAGTTTTCCAAAACATTAGGGTCAACCATTCCGCAACCCAAAATCTCTACCCAACCTGTATGTTTACAGAACGGACAACCTTTTCCTCCACAAATATTACATGAGATATCCATTTCGGCACTCGGTTCGGTGAACGGGAAATATGAAGGACGCAAACGAATATCGGTGTTTTCGCCGAACATCTCTTTTGCAAAATAGAGCAACGCCTGTTTCAAATCGGCGAAAGAGACATTTTTGTCAATATATAATGCTTCCACCTGATGGAAAAAACAGTGTGCACGATAGGAGATTGCTTCGTTGCGATAAACTCGTCCGGGACAAATAATGCGAATTGGCGGTTCCGTTTTTTCCATTACACGTGTCTGTACCGACGATGTGTGCGTGCGCAAAACAATATCGGGATTGCTTTGGATGAAAAACGTGTCCTGCATATCGCGAGCCGGATGGTCTTCGGCAAAGTTGAGCGATGAGAAAACGTGCCAATCGTCTTCAATTTCAGGTCCGTCGGCAATAGAAAATCCTAATCGTTTGAAAATATCGCAAATCTCTTCTTTCACAATCGAAAGCGGATGTCTTGTTCCCAACGCAATCGGATAAGTCGTACGTGATAAATCGATTTCGTCATTTTTGGTTCCGCTGCTGCTGAATTGCTCTTTCAACGACTGAATTTTATCCTGAGCAGTCTGTTTCAGCACGTTTAGTTTCATCCCGATTTCACGTTTTTGTTCTGCCGGAACGTTTCTGAAATCGTCCATTAAAGAGGATATAATTCCCTTTTTACTTAAATATTTTATACGTAACTGTTTTGTCTCTTCGACTGAAGAAACGGTTAATTGCTCAATTTCTTTGAGCAAAGCGTCTATTTTGTCAATCATTGTTATTCTATAAATTCTTTCTATACCACAAAAATACACTTTTTCTTACTAATTTGGTCGATTTTGTGCAAAAGATTTCACTTTTCCATCACTCTAATCCCTTTAAATTGTCTATTTTTGTGAAATAAACGTTTTTAGAGCTTATGTTGCGTAGAGTTGAGAAATATATCGAAAAAAAAGAGTTGCTTGCACCCAATTCCAAAGTGATTGTTGGATTGAGTGGCGGAGCCGATTCTATGGCGTTGCTCGATATTTTGACTCTGCTCGGTTACAGATGTATTGCGACGCACTGCAACTTTCATCTGCGTGGCGAGGAGTCCAATCGTGATGCGGCTTTCGTGAAACAGTGGTGCAAAACAACCGATATTGAATTTACTTCAATCGATTTCGATACCGAAGGATATGCTGCCGATAAGAAAATTTCCATTGAAATGGCGGCTCGTGAATTGCGTTATCGTTGGTTTGAAATAATTCGGAAACAATATAATGCTCAGGTAATTGCTGTGGCGCACCATAAAGACGATTCCATTGAAACGGTACTCTTGAATTTGGTGCGCGGTACGGGAATTCATGGATTAACGGGAATCGCACCAAAAAACGGATATATAGTTCGTCCTTTGCTCTGCCTTTCACGTTTGGATGTTGAAAATTATCTCGATGAGCGAGGAATTCCGCATGTTTTAGATAGTACAAACAATGAGGCGATTTATGTGCGTAATTTCCTGCGACTTAATATTATTCCCGAGTTGGAAAAATTAAATCCGGCGGTAAAAGATGCAATTTCCCGTACATCCGATAATATTGCGGAGGCGGAAAAAGTTTACAATAGTGCTATAGAAAAAGATATTCGGCAGGTTTTTTCTGAAAACAAAATTGATATTTCGGAGCTTCATAAAACCGCATCACCACAATCTGTTCTGTTTGAGTTGCTTTCACCGTTAGGCTTTCAATCGTCTGTTATTGATGATGTTTTAAATTGTTTAGATGGTATTTCTGGTAAGGTGTTTTACTCAAACGAGTACAGATTAATTAAAGACAGAGAGTATCTGCTGTTAGATAAAATTGGTCAGGAGGAGCAGAAAGATGAGATTTTAATCGATAAAACATCACAAGAGATAACTCATCCCATTCATTTAAATATCAATCTGAAACAAAACGATAATTCTATAGAAAAAGATGCCAATAAATTGTCTGCCGATGCCGATAAACTGACTTTTCCGCTTGTGTTGCGAAAATGGAAACAGGGCGACTGGTTTATTCCTTTCGGTATGAAAGGGCGAAAAAAATTGAGCGACTACTTTTCCGACCAAAAATTTAGTTTGAAAGACAAGGAAGATTGTTGGATTTTAACTTCTGGAGATGATATTGTTTGGATTGTGGGAGAACGTTCCGATAATAGATTTAGAGTGACTGAGGAGACAAAAAATGTGTTGTGTGTTGAGCGGGTTTGTTGAGAAAAGTTGTATCTTTGTAGATATAGATATGGATAAGATTATGAATAGTAATACAGCAAAACCTTTTTTGAAATGGGCAGGTGGAAAATCTCAGATAATTGAAGATTTTAAGAAATCACTACCTGAATTTATTTTAAATGATAAGTTTACATATATTGAACCTTTTGTGGGTAGTGGTGCAGTCCTTTTTTGGATTTTAAATAATTTCCCAAATCTTGAAAAAGCCGTTATAAATGATATTAATTCTGATTTAATAAATACATACAAAGTAATTGCTTCAAATCCAAAAGAACTTATTTCCATATTACAAGTGTTTGAAAGCGAATATCATCAGCTATACGATCAATTAGAAAGTAAAAAAGAATACTATTACCAAAAGCGTTCATTATACAATACTAGAAAAAGCAATAATACAGAACAAGCTGCTCTGTTTGTTTTTTTAAATCGTACATGTTTTAATGGACTCTATCGAGTAAATAGAAAAAATGAATTTAACGTACCTATTGGCAGTTATAAAAAACCAATGATTTGCGATCAGGAGAATATTTTAGCTGTAAGTAAGGTTTTACGGAAAGTAGAAATTATATGTGGTGATTTTGAAAAAACACTACCTTATGCTACAACAAACACCTTGTTTTATTGTGACCCACCTTATAAACCTTTAAGTGAAACTTCAAGTTTTAATTCATACGCAAAAGATGAGTTTGATGATCAAGAACAAATTCGTTTAAGAGATTTTTGTGTAAAATTAGATGATTTAGGGCACACTTGGATTTTAAGTAATTCAGATGTAAAAGGAAAAAATGCTAACGATAACTTTTTTGATGATTTATATACAGATTTCAATATACAGCGTATATATGCTAGAAGAAGTATTAACGCAAATCCTGAAAAAAGAGGAAAGTTAACGGAATTATTAATTACAAATAACTATTACGTAACAACAAAAGAAACAGTAATTTTTTAAACAAATGATAAGTAGCAAGGCGATTGAAGTGTTAACACCACTTTTTGAAATTATCAAGAACTCTAAAGGTAAAACTATCGGACAAATAAAAACCGAATTAAATATCGAAAGAGAGAATATGAGAAAAGGTGCTTCGGGACTCATTGTTGAAAGTCTTCTTGGAATAAAAAATAACAATGATGCTGATGCGGATATACCAGAAATAGGGTGTGAGGTTAAAGTTCTACCACTTCAAAAAAATAGAGATGGTACAATAAAAGCTAAAGAACCTACTCAAATACAGATGATAAATTATTTTGAAGTAGCCAATGAAACTTGAGACACAGCAAAGATTAGAAAGAAAATAAATTTAACTTTTTGGATAGTTTATTTAGCTAAAGAAAACAGTAAAGTATTACACCAAAATGATTATAAAATAATTGATTACTTCTTAGATCATCCTGATTACTCTAAAATGCAAGTGTTTAAGAAAGATTGGGAAGATATAAAGGATTATATTATTAAAGGTTTAGCAGATAGCTTATCTTGTAGTATGGGAACATATATTGAACCTAAAACAAAAGGTGCAAACAGCAGGGATTTAACAAATGCCCCTGATGGAAAAGGTGGTTCAATAAGAGTAAGAAGAAGGGCTTTTTATTACAAGAAAAACTATACAAATTCTCAGATAATACCAAATATAGACACATCTAAAGTTTAAAACATTGATTATACCGTATTTCAAATCTTTAGACAAAAACTTCTATCTTCTTCACGGAGATACGATGGAGCTTTTGCCACAATTTGAGCATAAGTTTGATATGGTTTTTGCCGACCCACCTTATTTTTTATCAAACGATGGATTGTCAATCCAAAGTGGACAAATTGTAAGTGTAAACAAAGGGAAATGGGATAGGTCAGAAGGATTTGAATTTATCAATAATTTTAATCGTACATGGTTATCACTTGTGCGTGATAAAATGAAAGAAAATGCCACTATATGGATAAGTGGGACAATGCATAATATTTTTTCTGTTGGACAAATTTTGACAGAATTAGGCTTCAAAATTTTAAATATCATTACTTGGGAAAAAAGCAATCCGCCACCTAATTTTTCTTGTCGTTATTTTACTCATTCAACTGAACAGATAATTTGGGCTAGGAAAAATGAAAAAACACCACATTATTTCAATTATGAATTGATGAAACAACTTAACGATAACAAGCAAATGAAAGATGTCTGGACTTTACCTGCTATTGCACCTTGGGAAAAATCATGTGGTAAACATCCTACGCAAAAACCATTATCTGTATTAAC
Source organism: uncultured Dysgonomonadaceae bacterium (assembly GCA_964346495.1). GTDB lineage: Bacteria > Bacteroidota > Bacteroidia > Bacteroidales > Dysgonomonadaceae > JBGZFC01. The sequence continues at coordinate 15,228 of CAYFUW010000007.1, read as the reverse complement.
ACGTTTGATTTTAGCTTCCACACAACCAAATGCTTGGATTTTAGACCCTTTTACAGGAAGTAGTACGACAGGAATTGCTGCAAATCTATTAAATCGTAGATTTTTGGGAATAGATAAAGAGATTGACTTTTTAAAAATAAGCAAAAAAAGGAAATTAGAAATTGAAAATATAAACACAGCAGGTAAGTATCGTCAAAAAATTCGAGGTTTTAATAATAAAAAAGAACTAGAACTGTTTCTATTGGAAGAACCACAAGATTTATATAGAACAGAATTGGAATTTGATTAATTTTTCGCACTATTTCATCAATTTTCATCATTTCACAAAAAATAAATCACTTTTGATGCAACGTTTTTGAAAAAAATACGTCATATAAGTAAACAGAAGAGTAAGAAATTTGTTATAATAATAAAGAAATATACCATTGCTTATGAAAACAAACGATGTAATAAAAGATGTATTAATTGTGACTGCCTTTATGGGTTTAGCTTATGTAGTTTCCCGAAACTACAGAAAGAGAAAAGAACGTCAAAAAGAGTCGCGTGAATTTTTACACTTTCAACTATTCTAATTTACAATTTATTTTATAGATTTTTGTTGTTGGCTGTTTTCGTTTATCTATTTTTAGTACCTTTGTACCAAATAAACGAAATAAACAGTTGACACATATTTTTTATGCTTACACTCAAGGTATTAAACGAAAATAGAGAAGAGGTTATTCGTCGGTTGGCGAAGAGAAACCTTGATGCGAACGAGATTGTTTCGCAAATTATCGAGTTAGACGAAGTTAGAAAAAGCACCCAAACATCGCTCGACGGCACATTAGCAGAGATAAACTCTCTGTCGAAATCTATCGGTATGCTGATGAAAGAGGGAAAGAAAGATGAGGCTACCGAAATTCGCGATAAAGTAGGAGCTTTGAAAGAGACTTCTAAAGGTCTTGATGAAACGCTAAAAGAGACCGAAGAGAAAATTCATCAATTATTGGTTCTAATTCCTAACCTTCCGCACGATTCGGTTCCCGAAGGTAAAGGTGCTGAAGATAACCTGATTGAAAGGAGTGGAGGAGTGGTTCCCGAATTACCACAAGACGCACTTCCGCATTGGGATTTGGCGAAAAAATATGATTTGATTGATTTTGAGTTGGGAGTAAAAATCACAGGTGCCGGATTTCCTGTTTACAAAGGGAAAGGTGCCAGATTGCAACGTGCTCTTATCAACTTCTTTTTAGATAATGCTCGTGAGGTTGGTTTTATTGAAGTTCAACCGCCTTATGTGGTAAATGCAGATTCCGGTTTTGGTACAGGACAATTGCCTGATAAAGAGGGACAAATGTATCACGTTGGATTGGACGATTTGTATCTGATTCCAACTGCTGAAGTTCCCGTTACCAATCTTTATCGTGATGTAATTATCGAGGAGAAAGACCTTCCGATTAAAAATACTGCATATTCAGCTTGTTTCCGTCGTGAGGCAGGTTCTTACGGAAAAGATGTACGCGGATTGAACCGTTTGCATCAATTTGATAAAGTGGAGATTGTCTGCATCGAAAAACCTGAAAATTCGTATCAACGACTTGACCAAATGGTTAATTACGTGCAAACTTTGGTAGAAAAATTGGAGTTGCCATGGCGCATCCTTCGTCTTTGTGGTGGAGATATGGGCTTTACATCGGCACTTACATTCGACTTTGAAGTGTTTTCTGCCGCACAAGAGCGTTGGTTAGAGGTTAGTTCGGTTTCCAATTTCGAAAGCTATCAGGCAAACCGCTTGAAATGTCGTTATCGCGACGAAGATAGAAAAATTCAACTTTGTCACACTCTCAATGGTAGCGCGCTTGCTTTGCCGCGAATTGTGGCTGCATTGCTCGAAAACAACCAGACACCCGACGGAATACGCATTCCGAAAGCACTTGTGCCTTATTGCGGGTTCGAGATGATAGATTAAACCTGAAAAGGTGTTGCATGAAAATTTTGTGCAACAAAACAGAATATAACTAAATCCGAAAAGTCATGCTTTTATCAGTTACTTGGGATGTAAATCCAACGATATTCGAAATTTTTGGCAGAGAAATTCGTTGGTACGGTTTACTATGGGTAATCGGCTTGGCGGTTGCCGTTTATATAGTTCAACGTATTTTCAAAAAAGAGGATTTGCCGGAAAAGTGGTTCGACTCTCTTTTTGTTTACATAATCGTTGCAATTATTGTCGGAGCGCGTTTAGGTCACTGCCTGTTCTATGAACCTGCCTACTATCTTGCCAATCCTATAGAGATATTGTATGTTTGGGAAGGTGGTCTTGCCAGTCACGGCGGAGTTATCGGAATTATCATTGCCGTTTGGCTCTATTCCAGAAAAGTTTCCAAACAGAGTATGTTGTGGACATTCGACAGACTTATGGTGCCGACAGGCTTTACAGCTGCCATGATTCGATTGGGTAACTTGATGAATCATGAAATTTATGGCGGACCAACCGATGCACCCTGGGGTTTTCGTTTTATAGATAACTTGTACTATTGGATGCATCATGGTGCCGAACCGATTTATACCGAACCGTCGCATCCGACACAAATTTACGAAGCATTGTGCTATCTTGTTGTTTTCGGAATAACAATGTATCTATATTGGAAAACCGATGCACGAAACAGACAGGGATTGATTACCGGAGTTGGTATTATTATCATATTCCTTTTCCGATTCTTTGTTGAGTATGTGAAAAATGTACAGGTAGAATCAGAAATAGCTATGCGTGAAAGTACCGGACTTATTCTCGGTCAGTGGTTGAGTATTCCGTTCATTATCTGGGGAATATGGATGATTTGGAACGCATTGAGAAAACCGGCAGTAGAGGTAGTTACACCAAAACAGTCGGATATTGATAAAAGGGAAGCAAAAAGAAATAAAAAATAATTCAGAATAAAGTTGATTTATTAAGCCTAATGACTTAAAAATTAATAATTTATAAATATGTACAAACCTTTAGAAATTACAGAAAACCTGTTTTATGTCGGTGTAAACGACAGAACAAAACATTTGTTTGAAAACTTATGGCCACTTCCAATGGGAGTTTCCTACAATTCGTATATTCTTATAGACGAAAAAATAGCTCTAATCGATACAGTTGACACTTGCTACAGCGATGTCTATTTTCGTAAAATAAAATCGGTTTTAGGCGATAAACCAATCGATTATCTGATTGTAAATCACATGGAACCTGACCATTCGGGAAGTATCGAGTGGATTGTTTCGAAATATCCCGATATTAAAATCGTTGGAAATAATCGCACAGTGGGCATGTTGGAAGGCTATTATGGAGTTACCGATAATGTGATGGTTGTTAAAGATAAAGAAGAACTGTCGTTGGGTAAACACACTCTACAATTTCATCTGACACCAATGGTGCATTGGCCCGAAACAATGATGACTTACGTGAAAGAGACTAAAACTCTGTTTAGTATGGATGCTTTCGGTACTTTCGGTACTCTTGACGGTGGAGTTGTTTGTAGCCAATTGTGTGCTGATAGATATAAAGACGAGATGATTCGTTACTACTCTAACATCGTTGGCAAGTACGGTTCGCCAGTGCAAGCAGCTTTGAAAAAATTGTCGGGAGTAGAGATTGATATTATCTGTTCAACTCACGGTCCGGTTTGGACGCAAAAAGAGAATATTGCCAATGTTGTATCGCTTTATGATAAGTTAAGCAGATACGAACCCATCGAAAGCGGACTTGTGATAGTTTATGGAAGTATGTACGGTAACACCGAACAGGCTGCCGAACTGATTGCCGCATCTACCGCTGAAGCAGGATTGAAAAATATTGTGATGCACAATGTTTCGAAAAGCCACGATTCTGATATTATTCGTGATGCTTTCAAATATAACGGACTTATTATTGGTTCGCCAACCTACAACAATAAACTTTATCCGGCGGTAGAATCGGTGGTTTCTGCGCTTCTAAATCGCGGACTTAAAAACAGATTTTTCGGTTCTTTCGGCGGATTTACATGGGCTGGTGCTGCAGTGAAAAACTTGAAAGAGTTTTCCGATAGCATGGAGTTCGAAATTGTAGAACCTTCATTCGAGATTAAACAATCGCTCAACGAAGAGACTGCAGAACAGGCATATAAATTGGGAAGAGCAATGGCAAAACGCATTCTTTCCGGTGAGCCTGCGAAAGTGCAATAAGATATATTTTAATGTCCGATAATTTTTCGGGAATATAAAAATTAGGGCTGGGTCTGTTTTTGGATTCAGTCCTTTTTTGTTTTTTATCCAAGCTTTAAGTCTATTTCCTGCAAATTTAAAATTCAAAGCCTGTAAATTTAAAATAATCGATGTGTAAATCTAAAAT
>CAYFUW010000007.1:0-10774 GCA_964346495.1 uncultured Dysgonomonadaceae bacterium | reverse complement strand
AAATTTAAAATTCAAAGCCTGTAAATTTAAAATAATCGATGTGTAAATCTAAAATGTTAGTTGTGTAAATTTAAGATATTTCTTGTGTAAATCTAAAATAGTTGTTATATTTGCATCATACAAAGTAATAAATAAGTGATGCGGCGATTGGAAAGCTGGAGTGGCGCAAGCTCCTCGTATCGAAGGTTCGAATCCTCTCCACTTATTTATTACTTTTTTATTTAATCAAATGTCTTGTTCAAAAAAGTACTAATAAGGTAGATGATTAAAAAAACAACTATAAAAGCATAATCAAATGTGTTTCTTTTTTAAAACATCTGAAAAGGTAAAACAGATGCTGGAACAAAAATATGAAGGTATTGAAGAGGTATTTAAGACTAACTCTTTATATTCAGAAGAGAGATTGCTGAATGGTTTTAATCATCCAAATACATTGGTTGTGGCAAATGATGAACCTGCAAAAGTGCAGATGATGAACTGGGGATTAATGCCATCGTGGGCAAAAGATCGCTCTTTTCAGAAAAGTACATTAAATGCAAGATTTGAAACTATTAAAGAAAAGCCATCTTTCAAGAATTATATAAACAACCGATGTCTGATTTTTGCTGAAGGTTTTTATGAATGGCAGTGGCTGGATGCGAAAGGAAAAAGCAAGCAAAAATATTTGCTTACAATTGAAGATGAACAGCCTTTTGCTTTCGCCGGAATTTGGAGTGAATGGAGTGATAACAGTACCGGAGAAAAACTAAAAACATTCTCAATTATCACTACACAAGCCAACCAATTAATGTCGGAAATACATAATACCAAGAAACGTATGCCGATTATTATTGAACCTTCTCACGAAAAATCATGGTTGGATAATGGCACAATATGTTTGTGGAATGATAAACTAACTGCGACTAAAATATAAATTAAATTATTAATCTTATTACTGCTTACCATTCTTCAACATCTCTTCCAGCATCAAAAGATGATCGCGAAGTTGAGCTGCTTCTAAGAATTCCAATTTTTTAGCTGCTTGCATCATTGCTTTTCGTGTTTTTTCGATTTCGGTTTCCAAAGAGCCTGTAGTTTCATATTTCTCTGCTGATTCGGCAACCATAGATTGATAATCGGGTTCGATATAAGCTTTGGGTTCGGTGCTGCTGCCTATTGATGTCTGTTTTGTCAATGCCGAAGAGTGTCCTTTTACGATTTGTGTCGGTGTAATGCCGTGTTCTTCGTTGTAACGAATCTGTTTTTCTCTACGTCTGTTGGTCTCATCAATAGTTTTTTGCATGCTGTCGGTAATCTTGTCGGCATAGAAAATAACCCTGCCGTTCACGTTTCTTGCAGCACGTCCTGCCGTTTGTGTCAATGACCTGTGCGAACGCAAAAATCCCTCTTTATCGGCATCGAGAATAGCCACGAGCGAAACTTCGGGCAGATCGAGTCCTTCACGCAAAAGATTCACGCCAATCAGAACATCAAAAACACCGTTTCGCAAATCTTCCATAATTTTTACACGCTCTAAAGTCTCAACATCAGAGTGAATATAGTTACATCTCACATCGTGATTAGATAGATACTCGGTCAACTCTTCCGCCATTCGTTTGGTAAGAGTGGTAACCAATACACGCTCGTTTTTTTCGGCTCTCTGCCAAATCTCTTCCATCAAATCATCAATCTGATTAAGGCTTGGACGAATATCGATTGGCGGGTCTAAAAGTCCCGTCGGGCGTATAAGTTGGTCAACGATAATGCCTTCCGATTTTTCGAGTTCATAATCGGCAGGTGTGGCACTTACATAAATGATTTTGGTAGCCAGTGCCTCAAACTCTTCAAATTTGAGCGGACGATTATCTATCGCTGCAGGAAGTCGGAACCCGTATTCCACCAAATTGGTTTTTCGAGAGTGGTCGCCACCGTACATCGCACGAATTTGCGGTATGGTAACGTGGCTCTCATCGATAACGGTAAGAAAATCTTTTGGAAAAAAATCCAACAGACAGAAAGGACGAGTTCCGGGTGGTCTTCCGTCGAAATATCTTGAATAGTTCTCAATTCCCGAACAGTAACCAATCTCCTTTATCATCTCGATATCGTAGGTTACACGTTCGTACAATCGCTTAGCTTCTAATGGTTTGCCGATAGATTGGAAAAACTCAACCTGTTTTCCCAAATCGATTTGTATCTCTTCTATAGCCCTAAAAATTCGCTCTTGTGTGGTTACAAAAAGATTGGCAGGAAAGATGCGAAATGTTTTTAATCTCTCGATAGTTACACTCGAAATCGGGTCAACCGACTCAATACTCTCAATCTCGTTTCCCCAAAAAATCACACGAATAATTATATCATCATAAGCAAGGAAAATATCCACCGTGTCGCCTTTCACTCTGAAATTTCCTCTGTCGTACTCGCTTGTTTCGTTTCGGGAATATAGACTGCTTACAAGCTGTCGTAAAAAGTGGTCACGGTCTAAATTTTGTCCAACTTTTATCTCGATAGTATTTTCGTTAAAATCTTCTGGATTTCCAATTCCGTACAGACATGAAACGGATGACACAACAATCACATCATCTCTACCCGAGAGTAGGGCAGAAGTGGCTGCCAATCTGAGTTTTTCTATCTCATCGTTTATGGCAAGGTCTTTCTCGATATATGTGTCGGTGCTCGGAATATATGCTTCGGGTTGGTAGTAGTCGTAGTAAGAAACAAAATATTCTACCGCGTTGTTCGGGAAAAAGTTTTTGAACTCACTGTAGAGTTGAGCCGCCAAAGTTTTGTTGTGGCTCAATACAAGCGTCGGTCTGTTTATTTGAGCAATAACGTTGGCTACGGTAAATGTTTTGCCCGAGCCGGTAACGCCCAAAAGTGTTTGGTACGGTACGTTATCGCGCAATCCATCTACCAAAGCTTTTATAGCTTCGGGTTGATCGCCTGTAGGTTTATATTCTGCTGTGAGTTGAAACTTCATAAAATGTTACGGTGCGTTGTGATATGGTTTTATTTCGTTGATTAGGATAATTCTGTAATCTCTGTTTAATTCCATTTTTACGATATAACCATCTATGGTTTTGGTTTTGCCCTCTCTGTTTGAAAATACTTTTTGGACAGGAATATTAACTTTAAAATGCTCTATTACAGTTTTTTCGTAAGCCAAGCCATTGCTGTTGGGATTGAACTTTGTTGTATATTTCTTTTTTGAACCTGCAACAATCAGGTCGCCTACAATTTTTTCTTTAGTTCCGCCTTTCGTGTTGAAAAATGAGAACACCTTGTCTGACAAGTAACTGCTAATCTTATCTTTATTTACATCCGAAAGTGCATTGAAAAATCCATCCACAACCATTTTTACGGAATCGAGTTCATTTTTATTGACCGGATATGATTGAAAAAGCAAATCGTATCTGTCTTTGGCATCAGAAAGATAGTCGCCATCGAACTCGCCGCTTTGCGAAAGCACCATATAATTTGAATAACTTTCGGCGGTATTGTCTTTAACGGCAGCAATCCAGGTAAGTGAGTCTAATCTTTTTCTTACTAACGGAATATATGGACTTTGTGCATTTGCGGCAATAAAATCTCGCAATTCGGCAGTGTTTTCTGAAATATGAACTTTCTGATAGCTTAAATTTTCGCTCTCTTTCAACTCCATCACTTTTTGCTCTGCATCGGAATAGTGTTTTCCTTTCGGAAACTCTTCCATATAAGCTAAAAATGCTGTGGTTGTATTCTCTCTGATTGCCCATTCCCATTTGGATTGGTCGAGATTACCTTTCCTTATAAATTCATTATAGATAAAGAAAGCACCAATAGCCAAAACGAATATTATCAGTGAAATAAACAGTTGTTTTTGCCACTTTTTTGTCGTTTTTTTCTTTTTAATTGTTGGGATTGGTGTAATTTGAGCAGGTGTTGTGATTTCCTCTTTAGTCTCAGAAATAGATTCACTTTCCGTTACTTCTGGTAAGGATGAATCGGTTACATTTTCTTCGGGAACATTTATTTCGTACTCTTTTTCAAGTTTTGTTTTGCAATCATCACAAAAAACCTTCTCTTCGGGTTTCGGTTTTTGACAAAGTGGACAAATATCGGACATGATAAATCAATTTAGCTGTAATAAACTTATACCTTTCCTTTTTTAGAAATAGTACAGATGATTACTACAAAGATAGATAAATTAGTTTGTTTTATTGCAACCAATCCGAATGTTTGTAATTACTCTTGTTCAGCTTTTTCGCAGATAATCCACACTTTTTGGTTGTCAGACATTGTAGTTGCAAAGATGTAGATGTCGCCACCATCTTTAATCGATATCTTTTTTCGTATTTGAGCAACCGACAGCGGAAAATTTCTAACAGCAATATTTGCCTTATCGATTGTAGATGAGAGTGTCTTATTGTTTTTGTTGTTTACAGCCAAACTGTTATTAACGGAAAATATTCGTCCGGGAAAGTCTGAGACTAAACTGTTTGATGTGTATAGATGACTGTTTTTATGTAGCTTTTTCAGGTTGAAACTGTTGGAAATAAGTTTGAAAGCTCCCGATTTTAGCAATGAAGCATTTGGTTCGTAAAGATATTTTTCGGTTGTGTCGGTATAGATTGGTTCGCTGCTCTCTTCTTCATCACGATAAAATGAAAAAGTCTCTCTGTTTCCGTTTTTATCAATATTTACAGTGTGAATTTTGCATTTTTCGGCACTGTTTTTCGATAGCAAAAATAGCAACTCCTTACATTCGTTGTTTACCGATACAATATGAACATCGCTTACATTCGACAAACTATTTAATGCAAGAGAGATATCCAGCATCGGCGAGTATTTTATTAAAATCTTGTCCGATTTTTGAAACAGTTGCTCTTCAATTTCTATCAAATTTGGCGAGCAATCTTCTATTCTGAAAACTTTGCGACCATCTGTATCTCTGCGTGAAGGGTCTATAAAGATTAAATCAGCTTTTGGCAGAGAGTCTAAAATGTTTTCGCTAGAACTGTTTACTATTTCAAAATCGGGTAGTTGTAAACACGGAAAGTTGTTGGCGGCAATACGGCATAACTCTTCGTTTTGCTCAACATATATCCCTTTTATAAATCGACTCGATAAAAACGAGAAATCGACACCCAGACCTCCGGTTAAATCAATAAAAATATTCCCGCTTTCGGGCAAAATTGATGCTTTATAAAGTGCGGTAGTTTCAGACGATGTCTGTTCCATGCTCAAATGAGCAGGGTAAACAATGTCTTCATTTGCGTACCAGCTCGGTATTTTATGCTTTGCAATTTGACGACCTGAAATTTGAGTCAGCAAAAAAGGCATATCTTCACCCGAAAATCGAAGTGCCAAATCGTGCACATCTTCATTTTCGTGCGATTTAATAAACTCTTTTTGCGATTCTGTCAATATTGCATTTTGCATATTTGCGAAAAATAAAATAATATTGTAGTCCGACTAAGTAATTGTCCGTAGGACAAATCCATGAATAACCCCCGGATTTATCTGGGGGATTAGGAAATATAACTTAACGAAACTCTGTAAGAGTTTTCCATATATAAGCAGGGAAACACTTACAGTGTTTATACTTTTTTTCATTGTATTTTCCCCAATTAAAATTGGGGGTTATGTATAGGAAACTTCTACGAAGTTCAAAATGCAACCTTGTAAGTTGCCAAAACACTTTAAACGGCTTCTTGTAAGAGAAATTACTGAAGTCGTTTAAATAGGTTATTCAGAGTAAAGTACAAATGTTTACAAGGACAGTAATAATAAAAAAACAACCTGACTTTTTTGAAGCAGGTTGTTTTATCAACTAAAAAATTATTATTTTATGGTTCAAGTCCTATAATATAGCTATGCTAAACAGATGTTTAAGCATTAGCTAAAGGTTGTACCGATACGTAAGAACGATTGTTTTTCTTTTTGCGGAAAACAACAGTTCCATCTATCAACGCAAATAATGTGTGGTCTTTACCAATACCCACATTTTCACCCGGATGATGTGCTGTACCACGCTGACGAACTAAAATGTTGCCGGCTTTAGCAAATTCACCACCGAATATTTTAACGCCCAATCGTTTACTTTCCGATTCGCGACCGTTTTTTGAACTACCTACACCTTTCTTATGTGCCATATTCTTTTGATTTTAACTGATTAAGCAATAATTTGTTTTACACGTACTTCAGAAAATTGTTGGCGATGACCATTTAATTTCTGATATCCTTTTCTTCTTTTCTTTTTGAAAACGATAACTTTGTCTCCTTTTACATGCGAAAGAACTTCTAATACTACTTTTGCTCCTTCAATAACCGGTGTGCCGATTGTAATTGCACCCTCTTTGTCTAAGAGCATCACTTTGTCGAATTCCACTTCACTGCCTTCTTCGGCGTTTATTCTGTGGACGAATAATTTTTGGTCTTGTTCTACTTTAAATTGTTGACCTTGAATATCTACAATTGCGTACATAATAAAATAACTGAACATTATATGCCTAAGGCGAGCCATCAACGAACGACTTCTTTTTGAGCCTTTTGACAAAATTAGATGCAAAAGTACTACTTTTTTTCTAAATAGACAAATAAAATTGTAATTATTTGATTTAGTAATGCTTTGTTTTTTATGGCAATTTAAACTTTCCTAATTCCTTTTTTACCTAAAATTAGAAATAATGCAATAAGAATCGATGCGCTAAAATTGATAATTTGATCTTGTACGAAAGGATTTCCAAACATTAAAAATCCATTGATTAGACCTCCTAATAAAAAAATAACAATACCAATCCAACTTAATTTCCAACTGAAATAACTTCTTTTTTTCGACAAAGTATAAGCGGCATACAGTAATATCAGCATAACAACAATTAAACCTACACCGCATAGTTTTGCAACAATATCAGATGAAGCAATTGGTGGTTCTACTGCAACTTTATTTCCTTGCAATAATAGTAAAATACCACCTGTACCTCTTAAAAGTCCAACAAGAGCCATTAATACAGAGGCTATTATAAAATATACTTTTCCTTTCATAAGATTATTATTAATTTATTGAAACAAACAATTTTATAGATTATTGTTTCGCAAATAAAGATAAACAAATCTAACAACTACTATTTTTTATGGTTAAGTTTTTGTTATTTTTTTATTACTTTCTAAATAGAATTTTATATTGATTTTCTCTCTCACTCTATATTATTCAGTGTAGCCCTTAAACTACGCAGATCCTGCTTTAACGTATTTACCATAGCTTCCAGCTCTTTTACCATATGAGCACGGTCGTGTAAATCACTTGCCGTGTAAAGTCCGCCATCGCCAAAAATGAGTTTCTCTGTTTCGCTGTCAATAACTCCACCAAACTCTAATTGCAGCCATCTCTCTTTCAAACCTTCTCGCATCGATGTTTTGGGAATATTGCTAAAGTCAGGACTGTTGATAATAATCCATATAGAGTGTGGAAATTCCTCTCCGCTATTATCGTTATACCAGATATTTCTCAGTAGATTTCGTTTGTGTTGTATATCAACTCTTTTCCCTTTAGGTGAAATGGTTAATGCGCCCAAACCGATACTTGCTAATCCGCCTCCAACTGCAATATATGGATTGGCTGTAAAGATAGCAGAAGCCGTTGCCGCAGCATCCAAAGCAACTGAAAGAATGGTTATTCGCTTTTGTGTCTTCTCATTTATACCATCCACATAGTGACTTAGCTGATCTAACCGTTCTGAATAGCAATCTAGCTCGGATGCAAGAGCGTCAATTTCTATCAAACAGAGAGTTATTCTGTCATTAATTTTTTGACGCATCAGCAAGGTTTTTAGCGTATCTTTTTTGCACTCGAGTAGAGTAGCAATATAGCTATTGATGCCAATTGTGTGGCTTAAAAAGTAGTTGTGTTGCGAAAGGACTGAACGCAATACACTATCTTGTTTTGCTGTAAGCCTGTTTTCTCCATTTGGAATATAGTTGTTATACTCAATAGTTGGCTCACAATAATTTGTTGCAAGGTTGTTAATCCTGGATGTGTTTAGAATTGATGAGCAAGATGTTAAGTAAAGCAACAAAAAGCTCAAGCTAATCCAAATAAAACTTCTTTTTATTGAGATAATATTTTTGTTCATAATTTGCTCATGGATGATAAGGTGGAACTCTAAGTTATCTAATCGGAATTACTAATCCTGATAAACGTATAATCCCGAAAAACAAAGTTACACATTTATTCTTCAGCAAGTTCTTTATTCATTGCTTTTCTCTTCGCCTCAATAATCATATCTGCCGTTGTTTCAATGCCAAACATCGAAGTCTCTACAGTCAGGTCGTAATTGTTCAAATCAGCCCATTTGCGTCCCGAATAGTGTTCGTTGTATGTGCTTCGCTCTTTATCTCTTTTCTCCATTTCACGCAAGGCATCGTTTGGATTTATGCCGTATTCGCTAATCACACGACTTTTTCGGAAATCATTATTGGCATGAACAAATACATTGAAACTGTTGGGATGCCCTTTCAAGATATAATCGGCACAACGTCCCACAATTACGCACGAACCTTTGGCTGCAATATCACGAATAACACGCGTTTGCACCATAAATAGCATATCTTGTGGCGGAACAGCTTCGTTAACGTAAGCGTAATTTTGCTTGTAAAGTTTGTAAAGCAACGGGTTGCTCATTTTTTGTTCATGTTTCTTTACGTACTCTTTTGTAAATCCGCTCTGCTCTGCCGTAAGTTCTATTAGTTTGCTATCGTAAAAGTCAACTCCCAATTTTTTGGCAACCAATTCGCCAACAGCGTGTCCGCCACTTCCATACTGTCGGGAAATGGTAATAACGAAATTATCTGTGCTCATGTATGGCTCTTCGATAAATTCAGCCGGAACTTTTTCGGGATAAACAATTTTATTGATAAATGGCAGATGTTTGTTGTAAAACTGTACTAAAAAACCAACCAATAGTGCCGATGCAACCGTTCCCTCACGAACACCTTCCAACTTGTCTAAAAATATAAAAACGCTAATCAAAGCAACAATAACAAGTAAGCTATCGAAAAGAATTTTTATTAGACCGAACTCTTTTTTAAGCGTTTTGGCGATAGCCATTATCAAACCTTCGCCGGGAAGTATGCTCACATCGGCTTTTAGTTGCAGAAAAATTCCAAATGCTATAAACAGACAACTCACCAAACAAAATATCCACTGCATGAGGTAGTTAGTTGGAATCAGATTGCCATTCCAACTCAGATGGACATCGACAAACCACCCGAAAATCATTACAACCGGAATTTGCAAAAGTTGTATAATCTTGTAATCTCTTTTTAGAATAAGAATCTGTAGAAAGACAAAAAAGACATTAAGCAAAATTGTCAATGTTCCAACCGAAAGCTTAGGATACACGATATTGTAAACATAAGGAACAGACGAAATTGGTGTTGTTCCCAATCCGGAACGGATAGAGATAGATACACCAAACGCCATAATAAAAACGCCTGCAATTAAAACAAGCGTACGAACCGCGAGATTTTCTGTTTTCATTTTATTTGATTGATATCACTAAGTAGCAGCTAACTCTAAGTTAGCAGCTACTTTATATACAATATTTGCAAATGTGCTAAAAGTAGTGCAAAAATACAAATAAATTGGAATAAATGATAATCCTAAATGATAGGCTGTGTTACTCGTTGTCGGGATTTGTAATTTAGAGTACTGCTGACTGAATATAGCTATATTTGATGTTGTATATCAATATTAAAAATATAGGTCTGTAATATTTCATATTTCAACTTTTAAGTTAGTAATTTTTACTATATTTGCATTGTTGTAAGGTCAACATTTTATACAAATATTGCAGTAAAACGGAAGCGTTTTAGATATTACCTTTCTTGTCGAATATTATGGATTACTAATTACAATAGTAATATAAATAAAACTTTTATGCTTTGTGAGAGCATGATAAGGGGTAAGATTTAACAGTTCCCACGCTTTCTTATCTTTATTAATTAATCCGGACCTAGGGGAATGGGAAAGGAGTATTTTATTATTATGAAACGATTTTTTTTATTAATTTTGATTTCTACAATTGGTGTTGCAAATGTTTTTCACAAAAAGCAATGCGTGATGTTGTATATTTGAAAAATGGTTCTGTTATTAAAGGCGTTATCGTAGAACAAGTACCCGGATCAAGTGTTACCATTGAAACTTCTGATGGAAGCACATTTGTTTATCCTATCGAGGATGTGTCAAAAATAACCAAAGAGAAAGCTGAAAGGGCGAATCTTTATGAAAAGAAAAAACGCTTTAACTTTTGTAGCCTTAATGCAGGTTTAAGTACTGATTTTGAAGGCGTAGGCTTGTCTTTTAATTTGGCAGACTTAAATGTTGCAGCTCAAAATGGATGGGGTGGTGCTTTAAAATGGGGTGTTAATTCTTTTGTTGAAGATGGTTATTATGTAGCAAGTCTCGGCTATTTGTTAGGAGGTCCTTCTTATTCAATTGCGTTTAAAGAAGGGACCAGTGTTGGGACAGTAAAATTACTTCTTGGTCTTGCAAGTGCAACTGCAACAGATGGCTACGAAATAGCCACTTCACCTTTATACCTTGCTTTTGACATTGGTGGCACATATCGGTTTTTTACCCATAAAAGATGGAATCTACTGCTAAATACAGACTTGTTGTTTGTTGAAGAATATGTTGGATTTAGTGTTGGCTTAGGTTTTGCTTATAGCTGGTAATTTGAGATGATATTACATTACTTATTAATATAAAGAAGGATTGCAATCTATGCAATCCTTCTTTTTTTACCTCCTTATT
>CAYFUW010000006.1:0-44075 GCA_964346495.1 uncultured Dysgonomonadaceae bacterium | reverse complement strand
TAATTAAACAAAATCAGTCTTTCAATTAATAATATCACATCTACAAACTTGTAATGATGCAAGTTGTTGCGATTTCCCCGATATACTCGCTAACCCTTAGCAACAATAATCCCGATAATTCCAATACGAAACAACATATCGGGAATAGTGCTTAACTTTTACTTCTAGTTTTCCGTTCTTTCTTCACTGTCTCCTTTTTCAGGATACGATTCCATCCCTAAAATTTTGAGTGCTTTATCAAAAATAGTTGTATCGTCTAATACTACTATTCCACCATCTGGACCTTGTTCAATGTGGATGCCCATACTATTACCGTCTTTAAAATTGTATCCACCAAAATAGTTTCTTACAGTTTCGGGTGTTAAGCCCAATTCTTCTGCTATTTGGTGGATACTCCCATCCGGGAGTTTATCCTTAAGTGCTCTTAGTTCGTTAAATGTTATTGTAATTGACATGATTATTACTCATTTTAATAGTTAATAATTTCAACACATAATTTGAGACCATAAACATACGAATTTTTTTAAGAAACACCAATAAATTCCATTGTTTTTTTAATTTTATTCTGTTTTCGCGCACTAAAACTTTGGAATTATTTCTATTGACTTAAAAATAATTCAGTAAAGAAAAACAAAAAAAATAGATTATTTACTCGAGCATATACCCCAATATAGGCTCTTTTTTGGGGAATATATTTCGAGCCGGAATCGTCATTTTATCAATCTGGAAACCCAACAATAATTGCGCTAATTGACTTGCATCTACATCAAAATGTACATCTTCTTTATCGTTACTCTTTTTTAGTTTACCGTTTGATACAACAAAGTTTACATTATTATGCTTTAGCATGACATCGACTACACTGATTGAGAAGGATTTTTCAATATTTTGTTCGGCAAAAATTTGTAGTAATTTGGCAGCATCTATTACCCGAGCCATTCCCGGCAAGCTTTTTTTTAGTGGAAAATCAAACAGCCTAGCCTCTTCTATCACTACTCTAAAGTCATCAATATTTTTTTGTACAGTCATATCCCGATTGCGAAAAAAATTATCGAAATGTTTGTAATCTTCTGTAAGATCATCGCTTGTATTTTGTGGTAAAGGCGGCATAAAATTTCCCGCCTCAAAAGTTTTAACAAAACCGTACGGTTCATAAAACGAAATCAATTCTTCGCCTTGCGGCACTAATAGTGCAAGCGGTATTTTTCTATCGTACAATTCCGAAAACGACTTTTTAATCAATGCTGACATAAAACCCTTTTTCCGACATTCCGGTAGTGTGCAAAGTCCCGAATAATACGCCGCATCTATCTCCCGATGATGAAAAGTAAAAGTTATAGGTAACATTTGCAAAGATGATACAGGTTTATCGTCCTGAATGTATACCAACGTGTTTTCGTCACGATATTTCTCTCTGAAATAGATTTGCATATAAGAATCCGGGTCGCCAAACACGGTTTTCCACATATCGTAAACTTGTGAACTCAGGTCGGGATTAGCATATTTAATCATCGGTAAAATCTATTTAAATCGGGCATTATACTTTTCCAGTAATATTTCGGGATGATAAGAGAGTTTTGCCTGACGCAAATTCTCTATACCCATATCTTCTTCACGATTGATATACTTGTAATCTGCTGCTTCATTCTCAACAAACTGCTGATTAATAATATTGTATGCTCCATGAATATCTGTAAAAGCTTTTTCAACATGCACAACAAAGGTATCGTCTGTTAGTCTTTCACCAATAGAGAAAGCTGCAATTTCATTATCAACACAAATAAGTCCGCCTTGCAGATTGAGATACTCGAAATTTTCGAGCATAAGTGTAGTTGCATAATCATCGTACTCTAATGACGGGTCTTTATCTATTTCATTCACTTTCATCCACTTGCCAAGCATATTTTTGCACTCATCAACCAATTGCGGATTGCCTGTCAGTGTGTAATATTTCCACTCATTTTCACGTTTAAAACGATTAATGTGATTCCTTTTGCTTTGCAACTTTTTACCTTTAAGATATATAAGACTTTCTGAAGTATATATATAATCAGATACACTTCGGTTTAGCTGATAGTTGAATTTATCGGGACATGACACCTCAATTTTATTAATCATTTCCTGTGTCAATCCTCTGATTTGAAACACAGTATCAAATTGTTTATGGTCTTCGATAATCATCTCAACACCCTCTTTTACATCACCCTTTCCAATGGGTAAAAGGTATGAGTTACGGTTGTTGTTGTCTTTAAATCTGATAAAAAGCCAATCATTTGCAACAGCATACTGAGTTCCGAATCTTTGTGCCCAACAATATAGATTGGTAAAACAAAAATCGGAAGCTCTGTAATCTTGCAAGCTTAAATATGAGTTTATTATATCTTTATCTTTAAGTTCTATTTGTTTAAAATCAAGCATATTTCATTTGTTTACTATCAACTGAAACAAAAAACGGAAAAAAAAGTTTAAAAAAAACGGAATGACTATGCCATTCCGTTTTAATTTTATATATCACATGTAAGTTTTTAAAACTTTTTAAAGCCCATTATCTCTCTAACAACTTTAATAGTCTTTTGTGCGTTTTCACGAGCTTTTTCCGCACCTTCCTGAGTGACTTTTCTCAGATATTCAGTATCCTTTTCAATCTCGATTATTCTCTCTCTGATTGGCGATACAGCTTTGATAATATCTTCTGCAAGTTGCTTTTTCAAATCGCCGTATCTGATTTCGCAAGTGTTCCACTTATCTTCGAAATGTTGAACAACCTCATCCGTAGAAACTACACGAAGTATTGTGAAAAGATTTTCTATACAATCGGGTTTTACCGAATTGGGCTCAGTAGGACCTGAATCGGTTAATGCACGTTTAACTTTTTTCTCTATCACTTTAGGTTCGTCTGACAGATAAATACAATTTCCTTCCGATTTTCCCATTTTTCCGCTACCGTCCAATCCGGGAATTTTCACCAACTCTTCTCCAAAATTATACGCAACCGGTTCTTTGAAAAATTCTACCCCGTAAAAGTTGTTGAAACGACGAGCAAAACGACGCGTCATCTCCAAATGTTGCTCTTGGTCTTTTCCAACCGGAACTTTATCGGCATTATGTATCAAAATATCTGCCGCCATAAGCGTCGGATAAGTCAACAATCCCGCGTTTACATTTTCGGGTTGCTTGCGAGCCTTCTCTTTAAACGAAGTTGTTTTTGCCAGTTCTCCCAAGTATGCATTCATATTCAAATAAAGATAAAGCTCTATAACTTCGGGGACATCACTCTGCACATAGATTACCGATTTTTCAGGATCAATTCCGGCTGCCAAATAATCTACAAGTACATTTTTTACATTTTGATGCAACTCTTTAGGGTCAGGATGCGTGGTTAGAGAATGAATATCAGCAATGAAAAAATAGCATCTGTTTTCATCCTGCATTCTAATAAAATTACGCAAAGCTCCATAATAATTGCCCAAATGCAAATTGCCCGTTGAACGAATTCCACTTAAAACTACTTCCATACCATCAATTTTAAAAAATCAATATTAATTTGGTTTCTTAAATGCAAAAATACAATTTTTTTCGATAGTTACCCTTTTTCATATAGATTTATTCACACATTGAATTAGGTTATACAATTTTTAGTTACTACTTTTGTACTCAATGACCATAGAATAATAAGGAAAAGGAAACTTTTTATTTAACTTCATATAAATAAATAATTCATGAAAGGAATTGTTTTGGCCGGCGGCTCTGGTTCGCGCCTATACCCAATTACAAAAGGGATATCCAAGCAACTAATCCCTATTTACGACAAACCAATGGTTTATTATCCGATTTCTGCACTTATGCTTGCAGGTATAAGAGAGATTTTAATAATTTCGACACCTTCTGACCTTCCCGGATTTCGCCGACTTTTAGGCGACGGTTCGGATTATGGTGTTCGTTTTGAATATGCAGAACAACCAAGTCCCGATGGACTTGCGCAAGCATTTATCATCGGTGAAGAATTTATCGGAAACGATTGTGCTTGTTTGGTATTAGGTGATAATATTTTTTACGGACACGGCTTCCCAAGGATGTTGAAACAAGCGGTAAAAGATGCTGAAACCGAAAACAAAGCAACTGTTTTTGGATATTGGGTTAAAGACCCTGAAAGATATGGTGTTGCCGAGTTCGATAGTGAAGGAAACGCTTTAAGCATCGAAGAAAAACCAAAAAATCCAAAATCAAATTATGCTGTTGTGGGACTTTATTTCTATCCTAATAAAGTGGTTGAAGTTGCCAAAAATATAAAACCTTCGGCTAGAGGGGAATTAGAAATAACATCTGTAAATCAAAAGTTTTTGGAAGATAAGGAACTTAAAATACAGATTTTCGGACGGGGTTTTGCATGGCTCGATACAGGCACACACGACTCTTTATCGGAAGCGTCAACATTTATAGAAGTGTTGGAAAAACGACAAGGGCTGAAAACATCTTGTCTGGAAGAGATTGCATGGCGCAATAAATGGATTTCGGACGATAAATTGCGTGAACTTGGTGAAAACATGAAGAATAATCCTTACGGACAATATTTGCTAAAACTTCTAGCTACAAAATAAAATTATATTAACTTCTTCGAAAATGAATGTAATTAAAACCAATATCGAAGGTGTCTATATATTAGAACCAAGAATTTTTAAAGATGAACGAGGATATTTTTTCGAGTCGTTTTCTCAACGTCTGTTTGAAGAGAAAGTAGCAAAAACAGTCTTTGTTCAGGATAACGAAAGCAAATCGAGATACGGTGTATTGCGAGGACTTCACTTTCAACTTCCACCATACGAACAGGCTAAATTGGTGCGAGTAGTGAGCGGTAAAGTTTTGGACGTAGCTGTTGATATTCGACCACAATCGCCAACATTCGGACAACATGTATCGGTTGAACTTTCTGACGAAAACAAGAGTCAATTATTTATTCCACGCGGTTTTGCTCACGGATTTGCCGTACTTAGCGAAACAGCTGTATTTCAATATAAATGCGACAACTATTATGCCCCCGATTATGAAGGCGGTATTCTGTGGAGCGACCCTTCGCTCGGAATCGATTGGAAGTTACCAGAAAAAGACATTATACTATCAGATAAAGACAAGAAATATGGCACGTTAAAACGATAGAACAACTTTTTTAAAAAAACATCAAAACAATGAAGAACAATTTCAAAAAAAATATACTAATTACGGGTGGTGCCGGATTTATCGGCTCACACGTAGTAAGACTATTTATACAGAAATATCCCGAATATCAGATAGTTAATTTGGACAACTTGACTTATGCAGGCAATCTGGCAAATTTGCATGATATTGAGGATGCACCAAATTACAAATTTGTAAAAGCCGATATTTGCGATTTCGAACTTATACAGCAAGTTTTTGCCGATTATCAAATTGATAATGTAATTCATCTTGCAGCAGAAAGTCATGTTGACAGAAGTATTAAAGACCCGTTTCTTTTTGCAAGAACAAATATTATGGGAACATTAAATCTGTTGGAGGCTGCACGACGTGCTTGGAGTGATAGAGAAAACGGATTTGAATCTTGCCGATTCTATCACGTTTCGACCGACGAAGTATATGGTGCACTCGAACTCGACGACACTCTATTTACCGAGGAGACAAGATACGACCCGCACAGTCCATATTCAGCATCGAAAGCATCATCAGACCACTTTGTGCGAGCATATCACGACACTTACTCTTTACCAACAGTAATTTCTAACTGCTCAAACAACTACGGTCCATATCAATTCCCGGAAAAGCTTATTCCGCTATTTATCAACAACATCCGTCACAACAAACCGCTTCCGGTTTATGGGAAAGGTGAAAATGTGCGCGACTGGTTATATGTTGTTGACCATGCCAGAGCTATAGATATGATTTTCCATAAAGGAAAACTGGGCGACACCTATAACGTTGGAGGATTTAACGAGTGGAAAAATATCGATTTAATTCACGTTATGATAAAGACGGTGGATAGACTATTGGGTAGAAAAGAGGGTGAATCGCTAAATCTTATTACATTTGTAACAGATAGAGCCGGACACGATTTCAGATATGCAATTGATGCCACGAAAATAAAAAATGAGTTGGGTTGGGAACCTTCTTTACAATTTGAGGAAGGAATTGAAAAAACAGTACGTTGGTACCTTGACAATCAAGATTGGCTGGACGATGTAACGAGTGGTGCCTACTTGAAATATTACGACGAAATGTACGGAAAAAGATAATTTTTTGTAATACTTTTACGTCATTAGAAATATTTAAAAACATAAAAACCAACTGATTCACAATGAATCAGTTGGTTTTTTGTATAAATATCTAAAATAGTATTATCGTTGCATTAAGGTTCTATATCGTGCATTGTGCCGATTTGGATGCGATAAAACCGCTGATTGATATCTTTTTCTATCTTTCAAGTTATCTCTCACTCATTTATAAAATTATAAACATCTGATTTGCCGACATTTTGATTTGTAAAGAACCCACTAACTAATGTAAAATATTCAGGGAGAGCTCCATTTTGTCCCCACTTCATCTCTATTCCCAATATCTGAGAAGAAGTTTTTGCTACATCAAAACCAAAAGCTTCGAGCGGAGGACGCACTCTGTCGGGAGCAATGCAAGGCTTGCCAACTATTCGCTTACATTTTTCATATGGACAAATTTGGCAAGTGCCGGCAAAAAAAGCCTTACTTTCGGGCAATAATACTTCCATTTTGAGGAGTTTGGGATCCAAAACAGACCTGACACTCTCTATAATTTGATAAGACAAAGTGTTGTTTTCAGTAGATTCATTCATAGTAATAGCAGAAATATCGGGTACTATTTTTGTCCCGATAATAAAAGCCGTTTTAAAAGCAGAAATATACTCCAATGTATCAAAATGAAACGGCGGACAACTCCAGCACTTTTCATATCTTTTGCATTGTTTGCAATATGTTATAAACTTGTCTGCATCACGATAATCTGCTATATACTCAACTACCGGAACAGACGAAACTACATGTGAAAAAGTGTACATTTTATCTCTAATATTCAAATAAGCTCTAGTATAGAAAACTTTCGCTTGAAACTAATTCTTATTGTTTTAAACTGTTTTGAAGAAAACTATCTATAATAACGAGAGTTAAGGCTGAAACACCCAGGTATAAGGTTAAATAAAGTTAACCCGGGTAAATAATCTCTCTTTTCTTTTTGTTTAAACTATTTTTCGTAACTTTGCATCCGATTGGTGGTTCGATTGTTTACATTCCGAACAACGAACTGAAAAGGGAATCCGGTTAAAATCCGGAACTGCATCCCCAGCTGTGAGTTCTTTTAATTATGATTTTGCATCTGCAAGTGTCACTTTTTCTATAGAAAAGGGAAGACCGGCAAAATCAGGAACGAGTCAGAAGACCTGCCAATTAATTTTTACTTTTTTTACTCGGGGAATAAGTGAGTAATAAATAGTTAAGATTTTTCAAGCAAAAAAGAAATATTATTACACCTTCTTACGAAGGAGCAACTTTTATTTGTATTTACAATTATAGTGTAATCTATAATAAGCAACAAAAGGCATTAATTAGTAATCGTGTGCTTATCAATAAATTGACTCACACATTTACAAATAAACACTGAGAAATTTATTAAAGCTACAATAATGAGACAAAATTTATATAAAAATAAAACAATAACCTCTCTTATTTTCTGTTTATTATTTTGAGGAGAAGACATTGGGCATTCGGTTTTTTTTAAACCGAATTGTCTAATGTTTGTTGTTCATTTAACAAAAACACAAAAACATGGATTTTAATCTCACTAAACAAGAAGAGCTTTTTCTGAAAATGATTCGTGAATTCTCAGAAAAAGAAGTAAAACCACTCGCTGCCGAGATTGACGAGCAAGAACGTTTCCCTATGGAAACAGTAGAAAAAATGGCAAAAATCGGCATTATGGGTATTCCCATTCCTACCAAATACGGTGGAGCCGGTGCAACCAATCAAATCTACTCAATGGCGGTTGAAGAGTTGTCACGTGTATGTGCTACAACTGGTATTGTCGTATCTGCACACACATCGTTGTGCTGTGCACCTATATACGAGTTCGGAACTGAAGAACAACGTGAAAAATACCTACCAAACCTGTGTTCGGGAAAATGGATAGGAGCTTTCGGACTAACCGAACCAAATGCGGGAACCGATGCTGCTTCTCAACAAACTACCGCAGTACTCGAAGGAGACAATTACATCCTTAACGGCAACAAAATTTTCATCACAAATGCTGAATACGGACATGTGTACATCATCTTTGCAATGACTGACAAATCACAAGGCACACGTGGCATATCAGCATTTATTGTAGAAAAAGGTATGCCAGGTTTCAAAATTGGCAAAAAAGAGTTGAAGATGGGTATTCGTGGTTCAGCAACTTGCGAATTAATTTTCGAAAACTGCATTGTCCCAAAAGAAAACTTATTAGGTAAAATCGGAGATGGCTTTAAAATAGCGATGAAAACTCTCGATGGAGGACGAATTGGGGTTGCTGCACAAGCACTTGGCATAGCACAAGGAGCTATGGATGAAACTGTTAAGTACGTGAAAGAACGCAAACAGTTTGGCAGAGCTATCGCAAAATTCCAAAACACACAGTTTCAAATGGCAGATATGAAAGTTAAAGTTGAAGCATCTCGTCTGCTTGTACGTCTTGCTGCAGCAAAAAAAGATGCAGGCATACCATATACTGTAGAGGCTGCACAAGCAAAGCTTTTCGCTGCCGAAACAGCTATGGAAGTTACTACTAAAGCAGTGCAGTTTCACGGCGGATATGGCTACACACGCGAATATCCGGTAGAACGTATGATGCGTGATGCAAAAATTACTGAAATATATGAAGGCACATCCGAAGTGCAACGTATGGTTATTGCAGGCAATTTGTTGAAATAAAAAAATTATAACGATGACTAATAATTCAAATACAGATAAATCTCTATCAGGAAACGCAAATCTAAAAATTGTAGTTTGTGTAAAACAGGTTCCTGATACTACCGAAATAAAATTAGACCCGGTAAAAGGTACACTTATCAGAGATGGTGTGCCAAGCATTATGAATCCCGATGACAAAGGAGCTTTGGAAATGGCTCTGCGTATAAAAGACGAACTTGGAGCGCACGTAACCGTCATCTCCATGGGACCAAACCAAGCCGAAGCAGTATTACGAGAAGCTTTTGCAATGGGAGCCGATGAAGCAATCTTGTTGAGTGACCGCAAATTTGGAGGTGCCGACACATGGGCTACATCTTATACAATCTCTGCCGCATTGCGAAAGTTGGATTACGATCTTATTATTGCAGGACGACAAGCTATTGATGGTGACACAGCACAAGTTGGTCCGCAAATTGCTGAACAACTCGACCTTCCACAAGTTTCTTACGTAGAAGGAATCTCTTTTAAAGGAGAAAAAACACTTCACGTAAAGAAAATAACCGAAGAGGGTTATCAAATGCTTGAAGTTCAGCTTCCATGTTTGCTTACCGTGTTAGCATCGGCTAACAAACCAAGATACATGTCGGTAAGAGGAATTATGGAAACTTTCGAAAGAGAAATTATTAGATGGGGTTTCGACGACATCGAAGTTGATGAAACTAAAATAGGACTCAAGGGCTCACCCACTCGCGTATCAAAATCTTTCACGAAAGGTGCAAAAGCGTTGGGAGAACTACACGAAGTAGACCCGGAAGAGGCTGCTGAAATTATTATTCAAAAACTGAAAGAGAAATTTATCATTTAACCTATTATCGGCTATCTGCCATAGGCTCATAGCATTAATTATAAAAAGATATGAACATACAAGATTATAAAGGAGTATATGTCTTTGCAGAACAGCGTAAAGGTATAATCCAAAACATAGCATTTGAATTACTGGGAAAAGCACGCGAACTTGCCGACGTTCTAGGTGAAGAGGTTTGCGCTATACTTGGAGGAGAAAATTTAGAAGAAGATGCTCACGAACTTATAGCCGCTGGCGCTGACCGTGTTCTATACATGAACCACCCGGAACTAAACGACTATATAACAGAGCCATACGCACAAGCACTTACCCAAGTAATAAAAGAGTATAAACCTTCTATAGTACTTATCGGTGCAACTACTATCGGACGTGATTTAGGTCCACGTGTTTCCGCTCGAGTTGAAACAGGACTTACAGCAGACTGTACTTCATTAGATATTTCAGAAGATAAAACAACATTGATGATGACACGTCCGGCATTCGGAGGAAACCTAATGGCTACGATTGTGTGTAAAGAACATCGTCCGCAAATGTCCACAGTACGTCCGGGTGTAATGCGCCAAAAATCACGTGATTATGATAGAAAGGGAGAAATTGTTGATGTGAAAATTAATTTCGACACCTCTAAATTCCGTGTAAAATTACTCGAAACAGTAAATGTTGAAAAAACCATGATAGATATTTCTGAAGCCAATATATTAGTGTCAGGCGGACGCGGAGTAGGAAATAAAGAGGGTTTTGAAAAACTGCAAGCATTTGCAGATTGTATAGATGCAGAAGTTTCGTCTTCACGTGCTATGGTAGATGAGGGATTTGTTGGACACGAACGCCAGGTGGGACAAACTGGTAAAACCGTGCGCCCTGATGTTTATTTCGCTATAGGTATTTCGGGAGCAATTCAACACTTGGCTGGAATGGAAGAGTCAGAATATATCATAGCCATTAATAAAGATAAATTTGCACCAATTTTTTCAGTGGCAGACTTGGGCATTGTAGGTGATTTGAATAAAATTATACCAATATTGACTCAAAAACTAGCTAAGTAAATAAAGTTTACAAATAATTATTAATTCAAAAGAAATATAGTAAGAAGGCAAACAATGTAAATATTTGACAATATTTCAATTATAAACAATTCTTTATATTACTTTTGTAAACAAAGGAAAATACAAAAGTCGATAATCTTTTGTTTTAAACTCAAATAAAAATCACAACAATTACATATTATGGTTAATAATTCGATTGTAAAAGAGTTGGAACAAGTTTCCATACGCTTTTCGGGCGACTCAGGCGATGGTATGCAGCTTTCGGGAACACTGTTCTCTACAATGTCTGCCATTTTTGGTAATGAGATTGCCACATTCCCCGACTATCCTGCCGAAATCCGTGCTCCGCAAGGCTCATTGCAAGGCGTTTCAGGATTTCAAGTACGTATTGGCTCGAAACATATTTATACTTCCGGCGACAAGACCGATGTTTTAGTAGCAATGAATCCGGCAGCATTAAAAGTAAACACACAATATTTACGAAAAGACTCCATCGTTATATACGATACAGATTCATTCGAGAAGAAGGATCTTGAAAAAGCTCTTTTCAAAACAGATGACCCTTTTGCAGAACTAAACTTAGACTTTGTTCAACCTATTGCTGTACCTATTACATCAATGACAAAAAGCTCTCTAGAGGGTATGAATATGGACAACAAAGAGATGTTCAAAAGTAGAAACATGTTTGCTTTGGGTGTAGTTAGCTGGTTATTTAACAGGTCAACTGATGTTGCTGATGAACTTTTGACAAAAAAATTCTCAAAAAAGCCCAAATTGGTGCAAGCCAACATCAAAGTATTTACTGATGGTTACAATTATGGAAATAATATTCATCTAACTGCAAATACTTACCGTATAGAAGCAGCAGACAGCACCAAAGGATTTTATACTGATATTAACGGAAATACCGCTACAGCATATGGATTGATTGCCGCAGCCGAAAAAGCAGGATTGGAACTTTTCTTAGGTTCATACCCTATTACTCCTGCTACCGACATTCTGCAAGAGCTTTCAAACAGAAAAGACCTTGGAGTAAAAGCTTTACAGATGGAAGACGAAATTGCAGGCATATGTACTGCTGTTGGTGCAAGTTTCGCAGGACGTCTAGCAGCTACATCTACTTCCGGACCCGGATTAGCACTAAAAAGCGAAGCTTTGGGATTGGCTGTGATAACTGAACTTCCCTTAGTTGTAATTGATGTTCAACGAGGAGGACCTTCTACAGGACTACCTACAAAAAGTGAGCAAACTGACTTAAATCAAGCTCTTTACGGAAGAAACGGAGAAAGTCCATTAGTTGTAATTTCTGCAACATCGCCAACTGATTGTTTCGATAGTGCATACACCGCAGCTAAAATTGCTGTTGAGCATATGACACCGGTAGTTCTTTTAACTGACGGATATATCGCTAACGGTTCATCTTCGTGGAAAATTCCAAATATGGATGAATATCCCGAAATAAAACCAAATTATGTGCAAAAATACTTCAAAGAGGATGCTCAATCGTGGAAGCCATATCTCAGAAACGAAGAAACTTTGGTACGCTATTGGGCTGTTCCCGGAACAGAAGGTTACACACACCGTATTGGCGGTTTGGAGAAAGACTATGTTACAGGTGCTATTTCCACAAGCCCGGATAACCACCAGAAAATGGTAAACACACGAAAAGAAAAAATTGAGAGAATTGCTAAGTATATTCCAGAACAAGAGATATTAGGCGACAAAGATGCAGATACACTTTTAGTTGGATGGGGTGGCACTTTTGGACATTTACTGGAAACCGTATTGCGCATACAGTCTAGAGGAGAGAAAATTGCATTGGCTCATTTTAAACACATTATGCCATTGCCAAAAAATACTCACGACATACTGAAACGATACAAAAAAATTATTGTAGCTGAACAAAATAACGGACAATTTGCTTCATATTTGTTGAGTAAATTCGATGATATTAAACTACACAAATTCAACAAAGTAGAAGGTCAGCCTTTCAACGTAAGTGAATTGACAGACGCTTTTATTGAAATCATGAAGAAAGGAGATAAATAATGGAAACTACAAAATTAACATATACCCCAAAAGATTATAAAAGCGAAAATGCAGTACGTTGGTGTCCCGGTTGTGGAGACTACGGAGTATTGAACTCATTGCATAGAGCTATGGCTGAACTCAATATCGACCCGCATCAAATTGCAGTTATATCCGGAATTGGCTGTTCTTCTCGACTCACATACTATATGGACACATACGGAATGCACACTATCCACGGACGTGCAGCAGCAATTGCTACAGGAGTAAAAGTTGCTAATCCGGAATTAAGTGTTTGGGTTGCAACAGGAGATGGAGACTCATTGGCAATCGGCGGGAACCATTTTATTCATGCTATTCGTAGAAATGTTGATTTAAATATCGTACTGTTCAACAACAAAATATATGGTCTTACCAAAGGTCAATATTCGCCCACTTCCGACAGAGGTTTTGTATCGAAAACATCGCCCTACGGAACTGTAGAAAATCCGTTTAGTCCGGCAGAACTATGCTTTGGAGCAAGAGGCAACTTCTTTGCACGCACAATAGATATGGATGCAAAAAATTCAGTTGATGCTCTTATAGCTGCAGCAAAACACAAAGGTGCTGCTGTGGTAGAAGTATTACAAAACTGTGTAATTTTCAATAATGGAATACACAATAAAATAACCGACCGTGAGTGGAGAACTGAAAAAACTATAGTACTGAAACATGGCGAAAAAATGCTTTTCGGAGAAGAGAATAATCGTGGATTAGTTTTAGACGGATGGAATCTGAAAGCCGTAACTATTGGCGAAGATGGATATACCATTGATGATGTTTTGATTCATGATGCTACAACTAAGGACAACACTCTACACTTGAAATTGGCATTAATGAATATTGAAGAGGGATTACCTGTAGCCTTAGGTGTTATACGCTCGGTAGAGTCGCCTTCGTACGAAACTGAATATCAAAAACAGATAGAAGAGGTACAAGCTAAGAGACCTGTAAAATCGTTTACAGATTTTCTACTCAATTCATCTAATGTTTGGGAGGTTAAATAAAGGAGAGTATGAATAGCAATCGCGAAGAGAGACTTATCTACATTGAGAAACTATTGCATCAATGCGAATCGGACTTGATTCGTATGAGGGAAATGAATGAGGAGTTGAAACGCATTATCGAAGTAAACGATGAACTCTCTGCTTACTATTCTAACGAGTATTTATCTGATTACGAAAACCAGGAAATATTAGAAAACGAATATCGAGCTTTGGATCAAGATAGTATATGGAATGCTATTTCAGGTCAACATCTGGAGAAAATAACTTTACTAAAAACTATCATAAACTCTATTGAATAAATAGCTAAATGTTCGAAACAGTAAATAAAAAAGGGGCGAAAACTATTTTCCGCCCCTTTAATTTTGTCTTTTTATTTTCTAATACCTAATTCTTTAATAATTGCTCTATATCTTTCGATATCTTTTTCAATTAGGTAATCAAGTAAACGACGACGTTTACCTACTAAAATTTTCAGAGAACGCTCTGTGTTATAATCTTTTTTATTTGACTTCAAATGTTCAGTCAAATGCGAAATACGGTACGAAAACAATGCAATCTGAGCTTCTGGTGAGCCAGTATCAGTGTTAGACTTTCCGTACTTTGCAAAGATTTCCTTCTTTTTTGCTGAATCTAAATACATAAAATTAATTGTAAATAAATAGTTTATAAAACTTTTGGGGTGCAAAGATACGTCTTTTTTTACAAATAAAAAATATTCTCTAAAACTTTATTTAGAAATATAAGAATCGTAGATGCTAGACAAAAGACGTTATATTAACGATTTTCGATAGCAAAATTACGATTTTTCCACCATATACCCCGTTTCTTACAACAAAAACTTTATCTTTGCAGTTAAAATTAAAGTAAAGAATATAAGTTTGAAATTCCAACTACTACATACCGACCCGAATTCTAACGCGAGAGCCGGACTTATTACTACCGACCACGGACAAATCGAAACACCCGTATTTATGCCTGTAGGCACAGTAGGTAGTGTAAAAGCCGTACATATAACGGAACTAAAAAATGATATTGGCGCACAAATAATTTTGGGAAATACTTATCATCTCTATTTGCGTCCGGGATTAGATATTTTACAAAATGCAGGAGGCTTACACAAATTTAATAGTTGGAACAAACCAATGCTGACCGATAGTGGTGGATTTCAGGTGTTTTCTCTATCGGGAAACAGGAAACTGACAGAAGAAGGTGCTCATTTTCGCTCACACATCGATGGCTCCAAACACTTTTTCACACCGGAGAAAGTTATAGATATTCAGCGCATTATAGGTGCCGATATTATAATGGCATTTGATGAATGTACACCCGGTGATGCAGATTATAAATATGCCAAAGAGTCTCTCGACCTTACAGAGCGCTGGCTAAAACGATGCATAACTCGTTTCAATGAAACAGAATGTCCTTACGGACACAGCCAGTCGCTTTTCCCTATCGTGCAAGGTTGCGTATATCCCGACTTGCGACGACGGGCAGCAGAAAACATTGCTGCATTAGGAGCCGACGGAAATGCCATTGGTGGTTTGGCTGTTGGTGAGCCCACAGAAAAGATGTATGAAATGGTAGAAATTGTCAATGAAATTCTACCAAAAGATAAACCCCGATATTTAATGGGAGTGGGCAAACCCGAAAATCTGCTGGAAGCCATTGAACGAGGAGTAGATATGTTCGACTGTATAATGCCTACACGCAATGGACGCAACGGTCAAATATTTACAAAGAACGGTATTCTAAATATGCGAAATGAAAAATGGAAAAACGACTTCTCTCCTATCGAAGAAGATGGTGAGTCGTTTGTAGATACACTTTACACCAAAGCATATTTACGTCATCTTATTAATGTAAACGAAATTCTGGGATTACAGATTGCATCAATCCACAATCTCGCGTTTTATGTATGGCTGGTAGAAGAAGCCCGCAGACATATTATTGCAGGCGACTTCTCAACTTGGAAACCACAAATGTTGGAAAGAGTAACTAGAAGGTTATGAAAAAGCGACTCCCTTTGTTTGATAAACTGCTACGACTTGATTGGTACATAATCAAAAAGTTCTTGGGAACTTATATTTTTATGATTACTCTCATCTTGTCAATTGCTGTTGTATTCGACATTAATGAGAAAATCGACAAGTTTATCAGTAGTGGTGTTACTCTAAAAGAGATTATTTTCGATTATTACATCAATTTTGTGCCATTTTATGCGAACCTATTTAGTCCGCTTTTTATCTTCCTGGCTGTGATTTTTTTCACATCTAAAATGGCAAACAATTCAGAAATTATTGCCATACTATCAAACGGGATCAGCTTCAAACGACTACTTAAGCCATATATGATTTCCGCGGCAATTATTGCGGCAGTCACCTTTGTTTTAGGAAGCTATATTATCCCTCCGGCAAACGAAACTCGTATCAACTTTGAGAATACATACATAGACCCGCGTCAAAAAAAGATTGGTGACAGACATATACAATTTAAAGTGGCAGATGGAACCATTGTCTATTTCGGAAGTTTCGATATGGAATCAAAAACGGGATATAGTTTTTCCATAGACAAGTTCGATAGCCTGCGTTTGGTTTCAAGGCTAACAGCTAACTCCATTATTTACGACTCTGCATTTCACTGGACTATCAATAATTACCAAATTAGAGATTTCGATGGTCTAAAAGAGAATATTACCGTTGGACATTCAATAGATACAATTATTCAAATTGTCCCAAACGATTTTGTAATTGCCAAAACCGACCAACAGATGTTGACCACACCAAAGCTCTCTCGATACATAAAAAGTCAGAAACAGAGAGGAATGGGAAATATACAGGCATTTCAAATAGAATATCATTCGCGATTTGCATCCATCTTTTCAGCATTTATCCTAACCCTTATCGGTGCATCTATTTCTGCCAGAAAAGTAAAAGGTGGAATGGGATTAAACCTGGGTATCGGATTAGCTCTGAGCATGGCATATATTCTGTTTATGACCATAAGTTCGTCATTCTCAATTAAAGGAAATATGAGCCCTTTAGTAGCTGCATGGATACCTAATATTGTGTTTTTAATTATTGCATTTTTCTTGTACAAAAAGGCACCGAATTAGTTAGAGACTTGGAGAATGGAAGGCTGCGAGAGAGGATGACTTGGAGAGAGGGAGAAAGGGAGAAGTTATTAATTTGCCAATTTACTAATATGCCAATGTGCCAATTGTATATTGTGGAATGGTGAGATAAAGACTGCGAGAAAAGGAGAATGGGGGACTAGGAGACACCTACTGATTTGTAGTTGTGAGTTAATTTGCAAAACGCAAATCAATTGCCACGAGTTTTAACTCGTGGAATAGTAAGTCCATTAAATATAGGGCTTTAGCCCAAAATTAAAGTTGCTGCATACTTTTACTAAAATTGCTTGATTCAATGATAAATAACTCATGCGAGCATGTAATTTGAAAATTAACTAATATACCAATATGCTAATTTTAATATTGAGTGGTAATTAGTAATTGCTAATTTGTAATTATTTATATAACCGGAATATTTTCAAACAACAGTCTCAATCTGCTAACAGCTAAAAAAACATACAATTATGAAAAAGAGATTATTATTTACACTACTATTATCGTTTGTATTTCTGGTAAATGCACAAACAAAATACCCGACTATAGTTATCGAAACAAACTATGGAACAATGAAAGCCATACTTTATGATGAAACTCCTCGTCACAGTTCTCATTTTTTAAAGCTGGTTAACCAAGGATACTTTGATGGAACTCTTTTTTACAGAGTAATACAAAACTTCATGATACAAGGAGGTTCGCAAGACTCTCGCAACGCACCAGCCGGAGCTCAAATTGGTGCAGGACGCACAGATATGGATATTATGCCCGAATTTAATGAAAAATATTTTCATAAAAAAGGTGCTTTGGCTGCACCAAGACGTGATGTAAAGGAGAACCCAAGTAAAAAATCGGATGTTTCACAATTCTATATAGTGCATGGCAATGTGTATTCATCGGGGCAACTCGACACTTTAGAAATGCGTGTAAACGTACCAATAAAAAACAAAATCATTACCGAGCATTATATGCCTCACAAAAATAAACTAGCCGAACTCAAACAGACGGACCCAATGGCATTTAATGCGTTGCTCGATTCAGTATTAAATATTGTGGATTCGCTATACGAAAAGGCACCAGGCAAACTACAACTAAATCCCGCGCTTCGTGCAGCATATTCTACCATTGGCGGCTCACACCATTTGGATGGTGAATATACCGTGTTTGGAGAAGTCATAGAAGGCTTAGATGTAATTGATAAAATTGCCGCTTTAACAGTAGATAAAAATATGCGCCCAAGAAAGGATGCTAAAATCATTCGTATCTACACAGAGAAATAGATAAATGTATCTATTTTGAAGTTTTTCAAGGCTAACTTTGTTAAAAAACAACTAAATTCATATAAAATCGTAAAATAAATGCAAAAAACTTGTTCAATTAAACAAAATCTTCATACTTTTGTTGATTCAAAAGGCGAAATCCGAAAAGCCTTTTAAATAGAGTAGAAAAAAACATTAAACATTTATAATTGAGAAATGAGAAAATTTTTATTTAGCACATTACTTGTATTAGCATGCTCGGTGGGAGTAGCTTCAGCACAACTACAAAAAGGAAGTACTTTGGTTGGTGGTGGAATCGGTAACATCGGTTTTGGATTTGGTTCTGCAGCAAACCTCAACGTTAACTTGACTCCTCGCGTTGGTTACTTCATCCAAGACAATGTTGCAATTGGAGCAAAAGTAGATTTAAACATTGCCAAAGTAAAAAATAACGACGCATCTTTCGGTTACGGAGTAAACGGATTTGGACGCTACTATTTTGGAAGTAATGAATTTGACACTTTACTAAAACATGGTCGTTGGTTTTTAGAAGCAGGTGTAGGATTAGCAGGACTTAATGATGCTCCTCTAGGCTTCAACTTCAATTTCGGTCCCGGTTATTCTTATTTTCTAAACGAGCACGTTGCTGTAGAAGGACTTTTACTTTATGATGGAAAATTTGGTTCAGGAAGCTCAAATGGTTTTACAATAAACGTTGGATTCCAAATCTATTTCCCTTCATCAAAATACAAAGGCATGAGAGATAATCCAAAATCACTATAAGATTTAGGAATTAACAGATAATAAAAAAGTGTTTGCCTTAATTGGCAAACACTTTTTTTGTTTATATCATGCTCAAAATGATGTTTTTTTATACTATTGAGCCATTCTTAAGTTTTATTTTAGATAAAAACAGACTCTATTAATCTTTATTTGATTAGTTTTGCAGTTAAAATTGGCAAGGAAGCACACTTTCTGCAATGAAACAACTTGTAACTTTATTCGGTTTTCTGATTGCTATAATCTTTTTCACCCAATATTCATTTGCTCAGTCAAAAATATCGGGAGTAGATGATATGCGCACTACGGAAGAAGAAGACACGGTAAAAGTCGAGAAAAAAGACAGTGTCAGACAAACAAAAGAGACACTAGAATATGTAGTTACATATAACGCTAAGGACTCTATGGTTTTTACCAAAAACAATATGGGTTATCTATATGGCGATGCAGATGTGAAATATGGAGAGCTATCCATAAAGGGAGAATACATCACAATGGACTTGGATAGCAACATGATACACTCCACTTTCGGGTTAGACTCACTTGGAAAAGAGTTTGGCTATCCCGTTTTTTCAGATAAAGGCACAGAGTATGAGATGAAAAAGGTGAGATACAACTTCGAAACAGGTAAAGCATTCATCTCAAACGTTGTCACACAGCAAGGAGAGGGCTATATAGTTGCCAATCAGGCAAAAAAGAATCCCGATAACTCTTTCTACATGGTCAATGCCCGTTACACAACCTGCGACCTGCACGAACATCCTCACTTCTATCTCAATTTATCGAAAGCAAAAGTTCGCCCCGAAAAAGATGTTGTCACCGGTCCGGCATGGTTGGTAGTGGCCGATGTGCCACTATTTCCTATTGTCTTGCCGTTTGCATTTTTTCCGTTTACCAAAACATACTCTTCCGGAATTATCATGCCATCTTACGGCGATGAGATGAATCGCGGATTCTATCTGAGCAACGGAGGATACTATTTTGCCATAAACGATTACGTTGATCTTGCTTTAACAGGTGAAGTGTTTACCAAAGGTACATGGGGTGTAAATGCAAAATCGAACTATAAAAAACGATACAAATATTCGGGTAGCGTGAATGCCAGTTATCTGAATACAGTCTTGGGAGACAAAAGACTAAAAGATTTGAATATACCCGATGCATACTCATCTTCAAAAGACATCAGAGTAAACTGGACACACTCGCAAGACCCAAAAGCAAATATGTTCAGAACGTTTTCGGCAAGTGTAAACTTTTCAAGCAGTAAAGCAAATCATAACGATATTGGTATGCTTTACAACAGAGCATCTGTAAACAACTCAAAGAGTTCGAGCATAAACATAACCCAACGATTTCCTGAATCGCCATGGAGTCTCTCGGCAAGTATGAATATAAACCAGATTTCGAAAAACTCTACCATATCTGTTACTTTACCCAACTTCTCGCTTAATATGGGTCGTATCTATCCGTTAAAACGCAAAAATCCAGTCGGCAAGGAAAGATGGTACGAAAAAATATCTATGAATTATTCGGGTGAGTTTAGAAATGCCATAACAACAAAAGAAAACCTTTTTTTCAAATCTAATCTTATAAAAGATTGGAAAAACGGGATGATGCATAGAATCCCTGTAAGCGCTACTTTTTCTTTGTTTGATGTAATAAACATTTCACCATCATTCAACTACTCCGAACGTTGGTACACCGGAGGGGTAAAAGAGTTTTGGGATCCTTTGGCAAAAAGACATGTGCCTATAGATACCATCCAGGGATTTAAACGTGTTTATGATTATAATGCATCTATAAGCGCAAATACAACCCTATACGGTATGTATGTGCCATGGAAGATGTTTGGTGACAAAGTTCAAGCTATACGACATGTATTCTCTCCCAGCATATCATTTAGCTACAGACCAGACTTTGGGAACCCGCGATACGGTTTTTACGAAACATACTCATATACAAATGAGTACGGAGAAGAGATGGAGTACACCTACTCACCATATTCAAGCATGCTTTTCGGCACGGCATCAAGAGGTAAAAGTGGAAGTCTGAATTTCGGCTTTAAAAACAATTTGGAGATGAAAATCCGCACAGAGAACGACTCTACCGGATATCGGAAAATAAGTTTAATAGACGATTTAGGAATTAACTTTTCGTATAATATGATGGCCGACTCTATGAGATGGAGCGATATTAG
Source organism: uncultured Dysgonomonadaceae bacterium (assembly GCA_964346495.1). GTDB lineage: Bacteria > Bacteroidota > Bacteroidia > Bacteroidales > Dysgonomonadaceae > JBGZFC01. Next base: position 22,791 of record CAYFUW010000006.1, on the reverse strand, counting down.
TACAAACATAAGATTAAAGCTTTCAAAATCATATACTTTGCAACTATCTGCCACATGGGACCCTTATATGTATGAACTGAATCAACACAACCAACCTATAAGAGTGAACAAACTTCGTGCATTTAACGGAAAAGGGATTGGAAAACTAAGTTCTACTGGAACATCTTTCTCTTACTCAATCAACCAGAGTACCTTTAAGAATCTATTCGGAAAGAAGGATAGCGCCGATGAAGAAGAAAACAAAAACAACGAAAACAATGTCCCCGATGATGGCACTATAGGACAAAATCCAAACGAAGCTGGTGGACGACGAAGTATTTTCGACCAAGGCGGTCACTCAATGGGAGAGTTTGACGATGACGGCTATCTGAAAAACGAAATAAGATGGAGTTTTGCAATAGATTACTCTTTAAGGTACGCATATGGCGATTTCGATTTCAATAGGATGGACTATAAAGGCAAGTTAATACATAATTTAGGAATAAGAGGCTCATTGCAACCTACAAAAAACTGGGATTTTTCATTCCATGCAGACTATAACTTCGATTTGAAAAAAATAACTAATGTAAACTGTTCTTTGACTCGTAACCTCCACTGCTGGAGTATGTCAGCTAACTTTATCCCAATTGGACCGTTTAAGTCATACAACTTCGTGATACGTGCCAACGCTTCACTTCTGCAAGATTTGAAATACGAAGAACACAGCTCACCATACGACAGGGGAATGAGTTGGTATTGAAGCAGCATGGAGTATGTAGTATGTAGTTTGGAGTTCTGAATTGGAGAAAAGTGTATTGGCTCTTTATTCTTTATTCTTTGCTCTACCAAATTATTTCTTCCAAAGTTTCTTCATCAACTCACTCATCTTGTGCTCTGAAGCGTTACTTTGTGGTTCCCAAAACTCAGTATTGAGCAGCTCTTTTGGCAGATATTGCTGTTTTACAAAATTGTTCTCGTAATCGTGTGAATATTTGTAATCTTTGCCATAATCCAACTCTTTCATCAAAGATGTTGGTGCGTTACGCAAATGAAGCGGTACGGGTAAAGTTCCGGTACTTTCTACTTTGGCTAATGCGTTATCGATAGAGAGGTAAGCAGAGTTACTCTTGGGCGAAGTTGCCAAATAGATTGTAGTTTGTGCCAAGACAATTCTACCTTCGGGCATACCGATTTTTTGTATCGAATCAAAACAGGCATTTGCAAGTAAAAGAGCATTCGGATTAGCCAAACCAATATCTTCGGCTGCAGAAATTATCAAACGACGGGCAATAAATTTTGGATCTTCTCCTCCTGCAATCATTCTTGCCAGCCAATAGATTGCCGCATCAGGGTCGCTGCCACGTATCGATTTTATGAAAGCTGAGATAATATCATAATGCATCTCTCCACCTTTATCGTATGCGGCAGGATTCTCTTGCAATCGGTCAGTAACACTTTTGTCATTAATAACAATTGCTTCTTCCGACTCTGAAGAAATCAACAAGTCCAGTATATTGAGCAGCTTACGAGCATCGCCACCCGAAAAACGAAACAGAGCATCTGTCTCTTCTACTTTTACATCTTTGCTTTGCAAAATAACATCCTCTTGCAATGCTCTATTTAAAAGTGTCTCAAGATGAGACTTATCAAGCGATTTCAACACATATATCTGACATCGTGACAAAAGCGGACGTATAACCTCAAACGAAGGATTTTCGGTAGTTGCACCTATCAGAGTTATAACACCTGTTTCCACAGCATGCAAGAGCGAATCTTGCTGCGATTTGCTAAATCTGTGTATCTCATCAATAAACAGTATTGGCGGTGCAGAATCAAAAAAACGAGCATTTTTTGCCTTCTCTATAATGTCACGAACATCCTTCACTCCCGAATTTACGGCACTCAGTTGATAAAACGGAGCCTTTATCGTGTTGGCAAGAATATTGGCAAGCGTAGTTTTCCCTACTCCGGGAGGACCCCAAAGTATTATAGATGGTATTCTTCCCGAATCTATTATTTTTCGCAAGATAGCACCCTCGCCTACCAAGTGCTCTTGACCGATAAACTCATCTAAATTTTTCGGACGCAGTCTTTCTGCTAATGGAACAGCCATATTATTACCCTTATTGGTTTACGATTTCAGAATACAAAAAAACAGATAAAACAAAAACAATCAAAATAATTAACATTAATAATCTAAAAGAGTAATTTTTTGGCACTATTTTAATCGCACTAATTATTAATACAATGTTTTTTTAATAATATATTTTACAGAAAAAATAAATAAATCAAAATAATCACGCAACAATTTGCTAATAATTGAAAAAAATTATAAATTTGCATTTCAAAAAGTCACTAAATATTGAAAATATTGGTCGCTATTTGTAATTTTTTATGATTACCGACATTTAAAAAAGAGTACTATTATCGAATAAAATCATTAAACATAGCAACTGCTAAATATACAACACGATGCAAAGGAATAGATTTTTCAAATACTGTTTTATTGTACTCGCACTTGCTGTGTGTCTGGTTTCGTGTAAAAAAAACACCAACAAAACTGTAACTATAAAAGGCAGTGTTGCCAAACTTGAATCTCCTTACATACTATTATCATATATCTTAAACGATTCTTTAGCTATAGACACAATCAAAAGCAGTAATAACGGACGTTTTTCTCATAAAATAAATGTTGACACACTAACTATGCTGTCGCTTTATTTTAATGATCAGCAAACATCTGTTTCTTTCTTTGTGAGTGAAGGCGATAAAATAAAAATTGACGGTGACGCCAATCTTACTGACTTGATGCATGTTACAGGCAACGAGATAAATAATGATTTAACCGCATTTAAAGAGACAAATAAAGATTTACTCAAACAAAGGTCATACCTGATAGAAGGTATTAAGCATTTATCCCCCGACAATGTGGATGGCAATATGGGAAAACTAACAGAGAGTGAAGAGATTGCACGACTGAATACCATAAACCAACAATTACTAATAAATACAGAAGAGTTTATTAAAGAGAATCCGACTAAAAAGTCCAGCCTTATTCTGATTAGTAACTTCTTTAGCAATGCCGAAAATCCGGACGCTTTGGAGAGAACTCTCAATTATATAACAGGCGATGTCAAAAACAGCCAGTTGGCGCAGAATTTACAAGCCTTTTCCGAAAAAATTAATCGTTCGGCCGAAGGTGCACCAACACCCTATTTCGAAATAAAAGATAAGGATGGAAAAACTATAACGCCCAGTAGTTTTAGTGGCAAACACCTATTGCTTTCGTTTATTTCATCAAAAAACAATCAATCGAGAGAAACGGTAGAATCACTTAAAAAAACATACGAAAAACTCCCTAAAGAGAATATCGAATTTGTAACTATTTATATCGATTCAGACACATATCCAATATCTTATGAAAGCGACTCTATAACCTGGACCGTTGTAGCCGAAGGAAACAGTTGGGCATCTGACATTGTAGATGCTTTCAATATTCAATTTACACCTAACAATATTCTGATTTCGCCTGAAGGAATTATTAGCGAAAGAAACATTCATCCTTCAGATATCGAAAAGAAAATAAAAAACGGATAAAAAGCAAGATCATAAGAGTCAAAAAAAGAGGACAATTTTATGTTAGTTAAAGTATTTGGAGCTGCAGTTCAAGGAATAGACGCAACGCTGATTACTATTGAGGTGAATTGCACAAAAGGCATTAAATTCTTTTTGGTAGGTTTACCCGATGCCTCTGTAAAAGAGAGCCATGAACGTATTGTTTCCGCTCTGCATGAAAATGGTTTTGCATTTCCCAGGAAACAGATAGTTATAAATATGTCTCCTGCCGATATCAGAAAGGAGGGTTCTGCCTACGATTTGCCTTTGGCTATTGGCATTTTAGCTGCATCGGAATCTGTTTGTGCCGATAAACTTTCAGATTATATAATAATGGGTGAGCTTTCGCTTGATGGCTCAATTTTGCCGATAAAAGGTGCTCTCCCAATAGCCATTATGGCAAAAGCAAACGGTTTTAAAGGTTTTATTTTACCATCTGAAAATGCGAAAGAGGCTGCAGTAGTAGAGGGTTTGGATGTATATGGTGTTGATAATATTCGTCAAGTAATAGCATTTGCAAACGATGAATTACTTTTAGAGCCTGTGAAGGTTGATATTGAAAAAGAGTTTTTGCACAAACAATCAAACTTTGAATTCGATTTTTCTGATGTAAAAGGGCAAGAGAGTGTAAAACGTGCTTTGGAAGTAGCTGCCGCAGGTGGACACAATATTATAATGATTGGTCCGCCCGGAGCCGGAAAATCTATGATGGCTAAACGAATGCCATCAATTTTACCGCCTTTCACGTTGGACGAAGCTCTCGAAACAACTAAAATACATAGTGTTGCCGGAAAGTTGGAAGGAAGTGTATCGTTGATGTCGCAACGCCCGTTCCGCTCGCCACACCACACAATATCCGACGTTGCCATGGTTGGTGGTGGCACTTATCCGCAACCCGGAGAAATAAGTTTGGCTCACAATGGCGTACTTTTTCTTGACGAGCTACCCGAATTTAACAGAAGTGTACTCGAAGTGATGCGTCAGCCACTGGAAGACAGATGTATAACAATTTCGAGAGCAAAGTTTTCGGTGGAGTATCCGGCAAGTTTTATGTTGGTTTCGGCAATGAATCCTTGCCCTTGCGGATATTACAATCATCCCGATAAAGAGTGTGTTTGTCCGCCCGGAGCTGTACATAAATATCTGAACAAGATTTCAGGACCGTTACTCGACCGCATAGATATGCACGTGGAAATCGTTCCCGTACCTTTCGAAAAAATATCGGACAGAACTCCGGCAGAACATAGCTCGGAAATCAGCAAAAGAGTGGTGAAAGCAAGAGAAATACAGGCTGCCCGATTTACAAAAATGCCGGGTATCTACTGCAATGCACAAATGACTTCAAAAATTTTGCACAAATATGCATCGCCCGATGAAGCTGGCTTGAAACTGCTAAAAACTGCGATGGAACGTCTAAGCCTTTCGGCAAGAGCTTACGACCGTATTCTGAAAGTTGCACGCACTATTGCAGACTTAGATGCAACTGAAAATATTCTTCCCGCGCATTTGGCAGAAGCTATAAATTATAGAAATCTGGATAGAGAAACGTGGGCAGGGTAAAATCTATTCAAACTTAAAACCGTTCAGAAAATCTCTGATTTCCATTCGTCTTTTCCCTGAAATTTGAATATCGGTTATTTCAATAAAACCGTCAGTTACTGCAATACAGAGATATGTTTTGTTGTCTGTAACTATCTGTTTTGTCGGTAGGGTGTGTTCTCCCGACACAAATTTTGTTCCGAAAATTTTGAAGTTTTGCAATGTGCCATTTACTTCAAGCTCAGTCCAGGCTGCAGGATATGGCGATAAACCACGCACAAAATTATAAATTTCAATTCCGGATTTGCTCCAATCTATTTCGGTATTATCTCTAAACAATTTTGGTGCAGGTTTTAGTTCACTTTCGTTTTCAAAATATTTGCTTTGAGCTTTTGGCTTTATCTCACCATTTTCTATTCCATCAACGGTTTTTAATGCCAACTGTGCACCTAAAGTCATCAGTTTATCGTGCACAACTTCGGCATTATCATCTTCGTTTACAGATATTTTCTCCTGAAGAAGAATATCTCCGGTATCAATCTCATGTGATAGAAAAAATGTGGTGACTCCAGTCTCCTTTTCGCCATTGATTACAGCCCAATTTATGGGTGCTGCACCTCTATATTGCGGAAGCAGCGAAGCATGTACATTGAAAGTACCTTTAGACGGCATATCCCATACCACTTCGGGCAACATTCGGAAAGCAACAACGATTTGCAAATCGGCATTCAAACTTTTAAGTTCACTCAAAAAAGATCCATCTCTTAGCTTTTCGGGTTGCATTATATATAATCCTTGCGATAAGGCATATTTTTTCACGGCAGACTCTTGGAGCTTGTAACCTCTTCCGGCAGGTCTGTCGGGTGTAGTAACCACACCTACAACATTGTAATCATTCTCAACAAGCAATTTTAGAGTTTCAACCGCGAAATCGGGCGTACCCATAAAAACAATACGCAAATCTTTTTTCATTATCTTATATTATTCGAGTTCTTCAGAATAGTTATCGACCAAAATCTCTCTATATGAGTTAAATACCGACGATTGCGACAACAATCCCATATAAACACCATTGTCATCTACAACAGGCAAGTTCCAGGCTTTTGTATCTTCAAAAATATCCATTACTTTTTCCATAGGTGTGTTGATATTAATCTTAGTATCAGCACCAACCATAAACTTCTCAACCAAAAACTTATCGTACAACTCGGGACGAAACATTATATTTCTGATATCGTTTACCAATACAAGCCCCTCTAGTTTTCCCTCATGATCTGTAACAGGGAAAATATTACGATTACTTGTAGTCATTATCTTCACCACGTTTCCTAACGTCATTTCGGGATAAACTGTTGGTATGTTAGTTTCGAGTACATCTTCAATCTTAAGAAAAGTAAGTACAGCTTTGTCTTTGTGGTGAGTTATCAGTTCGCCACTCTTAGCCAACTGCTTGGCATAAATATTATGTTTCTCAAAAATCTTTATTGTTGCATATGAAGTTGAAGAGACAATCATCAAGGGCAAAAACAGATCGTAACCTCCGGTAAGCTCGGCTATAAGGAATATTCCGGTAAGTGGTGCATGCATCACTCCCGACATCACTCCCGCCATGCCCATAAGTTCAAAGTTTTCTTGTGGCAAATATGATGAAAGTCCAATCTGATTGAGCGTATATGAATATACAAAACCCATAATACAACCCAAAAATAGTGTTGGTGCAAAAACGCCACCGGTTCCCCCTCCGCCATTCGTGGCAACGGTTGCAAATATTTTAAATATTAATATTAAGCCTAAGAATAAAATAATACCCCACCTACCTTTAAAATCGTAGAAAATACTTTCGTTGAGCATCTCCATATATTTGTCGCCTCCGGCAAGCAGTATTTCGATTGAGTTATAACCTTCACCAAATAGTGGCGGGAAAAAGAATATCAGAATACTTAATGTTGTACCGCCAATTAGAAAACGCAACCAAGGCGGTTTATTAGCAAAAACACCTTCGCCCCAACTCATCGAACGTGTAATATACAAGGAAAGAAGTCCGCAAACAACGCCCAAACCAATAACATAAGGTATTCTATGTAAAGCAAATATTTCTACCTGCGAATATGCAAACATGGCATTGGTGCCTGTCAAGACATACGAAATAGTGGTTGCTGTCACTGAAGTTATCAGCAAAGGAAGTATCGATGACATGGTCAAGTCTAACAACAAAACCTCTATCACAAACAATATTCCGGCAATTGGAGCTTTAAAAATTCCGGCAATTGCTCCGGCAGCACCACAACCGACCAAAAGCATCAGATTGCGTTGATCTAATTTAAAGAAACGGCCAACATTAGAACCAATGGCTGAGCCTGTCAACACAATAGGTGCCTCCGCCCCCACCGAACCACCAAAAGCAATGGTTATAGAGCTGGCAACAAGCGAACTCCATGTGTTGTGCGGTTTTATCCGGCTTTTTCGGGTTGAAATAGCATACAAAACTTTGGTAACACCATGACTAATATCGTCTTTCACAATGTATCTTACAAATAGTCCGGCTATTAAAATACCAACCACAGGATAGAGAAGATATAGATAGTTAGCACCACTCCCTTGAAAGTTGTCGGTTAAAAACGACTGTATAAAATGTACAGATTGCTTCAATGCATACGAAGCCAAAGCTGTAAGCACCCCAACTATAAAACATACAAAAAGCAAGAAGTTCCGCTCTTTTATATTAGCACTTCTCCATTGTAAAAATTTTTCGTATATTTTTTTTAAATACATCGTGCAAACCTAAACTTGAGAAAAACTTTGTTTGATCAGATGCAAAGATATATAAAAAAATGACTTGGCAAGTAAAAAAGGTTGACAAATGGATATAACAAACTCGTACAAGTTTACAAAACAAACTTATACGAGTTCGATATTTTTTTAATAAATTGTTTATTCCGGTTGAGCCGGTGCTTGTGCAGGTTGTACCGGTGCCTCAGGTACTACATCGGGTGCAGTAGTGGGACTAAGCGGTGCTTGTTCTTGAACCTCGATTTGAGATGTAGGTTGACTTGAACGTGACGCAGTGTATTTTGCTGTCAAAATGCTCAAAACTATTATTACAGCTGCTAACCCCCAGGTAAATTTTTCCAGGAAGTCGGTTGTTTTACGAACACCCATAATCTGATTGGAAGAAGAGAAGCCTGCAGCCAATCCACCACCTTTTGAGTTTTGCACCAATACGATGAAAATCATCAATATAGCTGCTACTAAAATTAAAATTGTAATGAAAATATACATAGTTTTATCTGTTTTTAATCTTCTCGTTAAGAATCAAATATTCCAAAAAACGTATTTGGTCGGCAAAGTAAACACTTTTTTTTGGAAAATTCAAACTTAATCGTTTAATAATTGCAAGTGCTTGCTCATATTTTTTCTGTTTTATATAAATTTTTGCTAAAGTTTCGGTCAAAAACTCGCTTCCTTCACTATCTTTTGATTGCGTGGACTCCTCTTTCTTAACGGCTTCAGGAGCAATTGTGAGCAACTCATTGGAGTCTGCTTTTTCCAAAAATGCATCAATCACATCCTGATGCTGCATTTTATTCTCATCGCTATCTGAATCGGGTAAAGAGATTGTTTTGTTTTCCTGTTTTTCTAAATAAGCAAAATAGTCATCCGAAACAACATTATACGTAGCGTTTTCTATTTCGTGCTCCTTATTATCCGAAAAAGTTTCTAAATATGAATCTAACAAAGCCAGCGTTTTATCCACTTTTTTGTCGTCTTCGGCACTCCTTAAAAACATCGAATACTTCTCTTCGTTTACATAGTAGAAAAAACGTACTCTATCGGAACAAAAAATTGCAGTTTTTGCCAAATCCTCCTCCATATTTTCAGCACCTGCCTGCATCTTGTTTTTATAAAGCAATAAACGAGCTGTTTGAAAATAGGGATACTGCTCCGTCACTTTTTCCAAATTTTGTAACGAAGCACTATCCATCAGATTAGGATTTTCAATATAGCTGTATAAATTCTCTTTAACCATTTTACCTGTTACCAATTAGCCATTGTTGAATTAAAAATCTGGTCGATAATATCTTTCGTAAGTTCTTCTACCAATTGGTCTTGCACATTATCAAACAGAACATTGCTCGAAAAAACTCTATCGGCTTTAAAGGTCTCTTCCTTATCTTGCCCTTGCACTTTATTGTTGCGGTATCGCATTCGCACTGTCATCGTAAGCTTGGTTTCCGATGCAAAAGCATCTTCCTGAACGGCAAGCGGAGTAAGTTCATAACCAACAATTTCTCCCTCTATCTCCAAGTCACCATTTCTATCTACAATTTGCAGACGGGTATTTCTGGTAAACTTATCCTGCATCTCTTCGTTGAAGCGCGATTCCAAAGGTGGATAAACCAACGGTGCCTGATTGACAAACTTTGCTAAATGCAATGTTTTGGTCACATTATAGTCGATAGATGCGCCCGTGAACTTATACGAAATAGTACACGAAACCATCAATATGCCGATTATGAAAATAATAATACTTTTTCTCATCAATTATCGATTTTGTATTCTTTAATTTTGCGATATAGTGTTCGCTCCGAAATACCCAGTTCTTGCGCTGCCGTTTTTCTTTTTCCCGAATGTTTTTCGAGAGCTTTTATAATCATCTCTTTCTCCACATCTTCGAGTGACAAACTGGTGGTTTCAACCTTTGTCACTTCCTGAAATTCAGCCGATTCCTTTTTGGGAACATTGGTTATCTCAACACTCTCATCCAAACGTATCGGAACATTTACTCTGGTGTTATCTTGTGGTAAAACCACTGTTTCAGAGATTGTTTGCTTATCGTCATGACGGATGTCAGATGCATTTTCGAGCAGATTTTTCACAACAAGTTTCAAGTCGTTGATATCTTTTTTCATATCGAACAAAACCTGATACATAATTTCCCGTTCCGACGAAAATGAGCGCTGTTCAGCCTCTCTTGTTTGCGATGCCAAAACAGGCAGTAAATCGTTTCCTCTTTTGGGTAGAAATTTTTCTAATATTTCGGGTGTTATTACTCTCTCCTGTTCGATAACAGAAATTTGTTCGGTAATATTTTTCAACTGTCTCACATTGCCGGGCCAATGATACTCGGTCAACATTTCACGAGCCTCATCGGTAAGCGAAATTGCCGGCATCATATATTTTTCGGCACTATCACTTGCAAATTTACGAAACAGCAGATAGATATCCTCTTTTCGTTCTCGCAAAGGGATTATTTTTATTGGCACAGTGTTGAGCCTGTAGTATAAATCTTCCCTAAACTGTCCTTTTTCGATAGCTTTGGTAATATTGAGATTGGTGGCCGCCACAACCCGGACATCGCTCTTTTCCACTTTCGATGAACCGACTTTTATGAACTCTCCCGTTTCCAAAACTCGCAACAGACGAGCTTGTGTTGACAGTGGCAACTCTCCCACTTCGTCTAAAAATAGAGTTCCACCGTTTGCAACTTCAAAATATCCTTTTCGTTCGGCTGTTGCTCCGGTAAATGCACCTTTTTCGTGTCCGAAAAGTTCCGAATCGATTGTCCCTTCGGGAATAGAACCACAGTTTATAGCAAAATATGGTCCGTGCTTTCTGCGACTGTATTGATGAATTATTTGCGGGAAGTTCTCCTTACCCACACCGCTTTCGCCGGTAATCAATACCGACAAATCGGTGGGTGCCACCTGCAAAGCGATATCGATAGCTCTTTCTAATTCGGGCGATACGCCGATAATACCAAATCGTTGTTTTACTTGTTGTATATTATGTTTTGCCATTATTTTCAGTTTTCTTCAAATATGATTTTTATAGATTAGATTTTCGCTATACAAATCATTAGAATCCTGCAAAGTTAAAGAATTTGACTCTAATTCTGCATTTTATTACACGATAAATTTCGCACGATAACAAAGGTACGCATTTTTTCAAAATAGTACAAGAGGGGTTGGTTTTTATGGTACGTGGAACGTGGTGCGGGTTGCGAGTTACAGATTGAGTGGCTATATCTTGTTTCACGCAAAGGACGCAAAGAATTGCGCAAAGCTCGCTAAGTCATATCTTACAACATCAAAAATCGGGATTACAAATCCCTCCAACAAGAGTTCTTTACTTTTCACTATTAGTTTTTAGTTATTAGTTTGCCAACACCAAAATTAATTCACTATTAAATATCTCGTAAGAAAAAAAGCCGTATATTTGCAATTACCGCAAATCAAGTTGCACACAAAACAAAAAATTACTCTATGGCTAAACGTAGAAAATTAATCGATTTCGACGGCAAACGTCTATACTACTCAATAAAAGAGGTTGCAGACCATTTTGCTGTAAATGTATCGTTGTTGCGTTTTTGGGAAGGCGAATTCGATAATATAAATCCAAAGAAAACTCCGAGTGGAACACGACAATATACAAAAGAGGATATTATGCAGGTAGAAGTTGTGTATCATTTGGTTAAAGAGAAAAAGATGACTTTGGAAGGTGCACGACAACTGCTAAAATCTAAAAAAGATGAGCAAGAAAAACGTGTTATCCTTATAGAAAGATTGAAAGAGATAAAAACAGAACTGCTACAACTTGAAGATGAGTTTGACAAACTGCATGAGCATCAAAAATACAGTAAATCGGAAATAGAATAACACAAAACAGAAACCACTACACAAATTGAAATGAGAAAAATTGCTTTATTATTTGCTTGCATCTACACATCCATTCTATTTGCACAAGTGAAAGTTGGTGCCGAAATTACCGACAAGTATCTCCCACTTCTGCAAGGCAAACGTGTAGCGATTATGGCAAATCAAACAAGCATGATACACGATGAGCATTTAGTTGATTTTCTACATCGAAACGGGCAAAATATTGTGGGTATTTTCTCTCCCGAACATGGTTTTAGAGGCGATGCCGATGCAGGCGAAAGTGTTGCAAGCTCGAAAGATAAAAAGACCGGAATTCCTATATGGTCGCTTTACGAGAAAGGGACAAACAGACCTTCGGCTGACAAAATGAACAAATTCGATGTGCTGGTTTTCGATTTGCAAGATGTTGGATTACGATTTTACACCTACTACATCAGCATGGCAAACTTGATGGAAGCTTGTGCCGAACACAATAAGAAAATGATAATTCTGGATCGTCCAAACCCGAACGGTTTTTATGTTGACGGTCCTGTTTTGGATATGAAGCGCAAATCGGGTGTCGGACGTTTGCCTATTCCGGTTGTTCACGGTATGACATTGGGCGAATTGGCACTTATGATAAACGGCGAAAATTGGTTGCCGAAAGGGTTAAAATGTGATATCACTGTTATTCCTTGTGAAAACTACACTCACCAAACCAAATATGTGCCGCCTATTGCTCCATCGCCAAATCTGCCAAATATACATTCGATATATCTCTATCCTTCAACATGCCTTTTTGAAGGTACGGTAATGAGTTTGGGACGAGGAACAAAGTTTCCATTCCAGGTATATGGACATCCCAATTTTAAAAAATCATCGTTCTCATTCACACCAAGAAGTATTGCGGGTGCTAAGAATCCGCCACATCTCAATCGCAAATGTTATGGTAAAGACTTAAGAAAACTATCGCAAGAACAGATTTGGGAAAACGGTTTCGATTTGACATATATAATTGATGCTTATAACAACCTAAAAATTGGCAATAAATTTTTCACCTCATTTTTTGAAAAATTGGTTGGTGTAGATTATATCCGAAAAGATATTATTAATGGAAAATCGGCGGATGAAATCAAACAAAAATGGCAAAAGGATGTTAACTCTTTTAAAGATAGACGCAAACCCTATTTGTTGTATGATGAATAGGTTTTTAGGGTGCGGGGTACGTGTTACGTGTTGCGAGTTACGGGGTTCGTGTTACGGGCTTATCAAATATATCCCACCTAATTAAACTGTCCCCTTATTTTAAGGGATAGCCTGTCCCGAAGCATTTCGGGAAGCGAAGCGGAGGGGTTAAATTTTTTGCAAACTTTGCATGAAACGACTGAATGCTAACAGCTAAACAAAACAAACATTTTTAAAACAATATATTATGGACAAATTTTCAGACCCAATTGGAAGATTAATGGGATTGCGATACAAATCTCACCCCTGGCACGGAATAGCTATCGGTGAACACGCACCCGAAGAAGTTACAGCTTTTATCGAAGTTGTTCCGACCGACACTGTAAAGTATGAGATTGACAAAATGAGCGGTTATTTGCGCGTTGACCGCCCTCAAAAATTCTCGAACGTGGTTCCCGCACTATATGGATTTATTCCTCAAACCTATTGTGGAAAAAGAGTTGGAGAGTATTGTAATCAAAAAACAGGAAGAACTGAAATTGTAGGTGATGGTGACCCTATGGATATTTGTGTATTGACTGAAAAAGACCTGCCACACGGCGATTTATTGGTAAATGCAATTCCTATCGGCGGTTTTAGAATGATTGACGGTTGTCAGGCAGATGATAAAATAATTGCAGTTCTAAAAAATGATGCAATATACGGACATTTCACATGCATAGACGACCTGCCCGAAATTGCAATTAAAAGATTGGAACACTATTTCCTTACCTATAAAGATATGCCTAACGAAGACCGTAATACTGAAATTACACACACATATAAACGTGACGAGGCATTGCATTTAATTCGTCTCGCTGTGGAAGACTACAACGAAAAGTTCGACAATATCGGATTAATGCTATAATATTGGTGCAAAGTCTGTTTAATAACAGGTGTTTCACAAAAAATAAGGTTTTTTCAAAAGTATCCCAATGCAAGGCGTTGAGATTGATGACAAATTAGCGTACTCGAAGTACGTGATTGAGTCCGAATATCGAAAACAACACAGCAGTTGGGTACTTATGAAATACCGGTTACAACCATTTTTTCTTCTTGAAGAACCACAAAATACAGAGTGATGATATAATCATCAATGCTATCGACATTGGGTAGCCAAACTTGTTATCCAGCTCGGGCATAAATCTGAAGTTCATCCCGTAAATACTTGCAATAAGTGTCGGTGGCATAAATATTACCGAAACAATGGTAAAGATTTTGGTAATCTTATTTTGCTCGATATTAACATAACCCAGGAAAGTGTCTTGCAAGTAATCTAATCGGTCGAAACTAAACTTAATGTGCTCTACCAAAGAGTTAATGTCCTTAATAATCATCGTTAGCTTTGGCTGCAACTCTCTGGTAATAAACTCACTTCTGAGCATACTCGATACAGTTCGTTGCTTGTCGATAATGTTCTCTCGAAGCATCATTGTCTTCTCTTGCAAGTTTTTGATTTCACTAAGTAGGTCTTTATCTGCTTCTTGCATACTGAGGCTATTACTCAATTGGGTAATTTTATGCGTCATATTTTCTATCATGTCCGCATCAAATTCCACTCGCGTTTCCAACAAAGCAACAAGAACATCGGCACCGGTATTATAACTTTTCGGGTTTGCCGATATTTTTTTCACTGTTTCGTGAAAAGAGATAAGCTCCTCGCTTCTAACGGTAATCAACAGATTATTTTTCAGAATAAACGAAACAGGATCGCTTTCAAAATTAGCCAATAAGAAGTTTGAGTTCATAACGAGCGAGTCGTGCGTCTCGATATATCGTGACGACATCTCAATCTCAATCATCTCTTCCTCTTCTTGTATATAGATTTTCAGAAAATCTTCCAATTCGTTTTCAACCTCTTCATCAACGTCGTTGAGGTCAATCCAAAGGAAGTTTTCTACAGGATTAGATTTCAAAAATTCGAGGCTGCGGCTTAGTCTAACCACACCGTCTTTGTTGTAAAATAGTTTTAATTCAGCCATAATGTCAGGTTTTAATCGATAAATTAATCAGTTTCTTTTTTCTTGTTCGAAAGAGTCTATTTGCTGTTCCACGAGATTTGTTAATCTTACAAAATCTTCTACCGACAACTGCTCGGGTCGCTTTGTAAGCAATGGGTCATCAAACAGAGAACTTTCGGGTGGCAGCATAGCTTTTATAGAGTTTCGCAACATTTTGCGACGCATTCCGAAGCTTGTTTTCACTACCGACTTAAATAACTTTTCATTGCAATTGAGTTGTTGACGACTGTTTCTTGTCAACCGCACAACTGCCGATTTGACCTTGGGCGGAGGAATGAACGCCTGTTCGCTCACCGTGAACAAATACTCAATATCGTACCATGCTTGCAACAAAACACTCAAAATACCGTAAGTTTTGCTACCCGGCGAAGCAGCCAAACGATCTGCAACCTCCTTTTGTATCATACCCGAACAACATGGAATTTGCTCTCTGTGTTCAAGTAACTTAAAGAAAATTTGAGAAGATATATTATATGGATAATTACCTATCAGACAAAACGATGAAGAAAAATATTCCGAAAGGTTCATCTTCAGAAAATCCTCTTCAATAATCTTGTCACCCAACTGAGAAAAATGAGTTCGCAGATAGGCAATAGATTCACGATCTATCTCCACTACGGTCAAATCTCTCTCTTTTTGCAATAGAAATTTTGTAAGCATACCTGTGCCGGGACCCACTTCTAAAATGGGAAGAGATGGGAAAGCATCGAGCGTATCGGCGATACGACTTGCTATATTCTCATCTTTCAGAAAATGTTGCCCCAGATTTTTTTTAGGTTTTACCGATAACATTGCTAAGTTGGCTATAATTCTATATCTTTACAGTCGCAAAGGTAGCTAAATTATTGTAAAATATAAATAATTGGTTTTATAATTTTACTCCCGGCTACCGCGCGAATCCTTTCGCGTGGTATTATTTAAACTCACAAACTTCGCTACCGCACGAATCCTTTCGTGTGGTAATATAAAATATACAAACATCGTTGCTGCGGCGAATCCTTTCGTGCGGTAATATAATAAAAAATATGAGTCGCAACTACAAATTTCACAATCCTAAAGGAATTTATTTTGTCAGCTTTGCTGTTGTAGAGTGGCTTGATGTTTTCACCTGCGAAGAATATATAAACATACTAATTGACAGTTTACATTTTTGTCAACAAAACAAGGGAATGGAAATATACGCTTGGTGTATAATGACAAATCACGTTCATCTAGTATTCAGTAGTTCAGGAAGTCAAGAGCCACAACTATTACTCGGCGACTTTAAAAGATTTACTTCTAATGCTATAGTTAAAGCCATAATGGAGAACCCACAGGAGAGTCGCCGTGATTTTTTAATTGAACAGTTTTCAAAAGCAGCAATGGAGTCGTCAAATGTAAAGAAACACCAATTTTGGCAACACGATAATAAACCCATTGAATTATGGAGTAATAAAGTTATTGATGAAAAAAATCAACTATATACATCAAAATCCGGTAAAGGAGGATATTGTCTTTTATCCTGAAGATTACCTTTATAGTAGCGCAATTGATTATGCATGAGGAAAAGGATTGGTAAATAATGTGATTGTAATAAAATAGCAAAGAAACACGCGAAAGGATTCGCGCGGGAGCGACGAAAAAGTACACCTTTAACCCTATATTTATATCAAAATTATTAACTTTGTAGCATAACTTAAAGTTTTTGGTAAAGAGAATATACTTTAGAACTTTTTTAATTAAGTTCCCAAATTCCATAAGTAATAAATGAAATATAACTCTTTAATAATAAATGAGCAACAAACTTGCTAAAGACTTTCTCAAAACATCACTCTCCCTCGTTTTGGGAATTGCTATAATTTGGCTTTTATATAGAAACACCAATATTGACGAGCTGTTGACTATAGCTAAATCGGCAAATATTAAAATTATACTTCTATCGCTTCTGTTCGGGTTTATAGGTAATTTTTTTAGAGGATTACGTTGGGAACTACTTATTAACTCACTGGGTTATAAACCAAAGCGTGCCAGTATTGTATATGCTGTTTTTGGCAACTATGCTGTCAATTTTTTGTTGCCACGTGCAGGCGATGTGTGGCGTTGTGCGGTAGTAAGCAAACACGATAAAATTCCACTTTCAAAAAGTGTGGAAACTTATCTGGTTGATAAGGCTTTAGATTTATTTGCTGCAATCATAGTATTATTGGCGAGCATAATACTATCTGGCGATTTTTTCATCTCCTATCTGCGCAATAATCCTGAGTTTGTAAGCAATATCAAAAATATATTTTCATCAGTTTGGCTTTATATTGGAATAGCAGCTATAGGATTGCTGATATTCCTGACATTCAAATTTAGAAAACAGAACACCTTTTTACAAAAAATTGCCAACTTCTTTAAAACCATAAAGCACGATTTGAATCTTATCAGAAAGATGAAAGAAAAAAAACTGCTGATTTTTTATACAATATTGGTTTGGTTGGCTTTTTATTTGTATTTTTACATCTGCTTTTATGCTTTCGACTTCACGAAACCATTAGGCGCGATAGTCGGACTGACTGTATTTGCCATGAGTAACATAGGTATAGCAGTACCGGTGCAAGGTGGAATTGGTGCCTGGCACTTTATGGTTATATCGTCGCTTGTTGTTTTCGGTGTAGCATACGAACAGGCAAGCGCTTTTGCGGGAGTTGTGTTTATTATCCAATCAGTTTGGATTATTCTATTGGGTGTTTTCAGCATTATCGCACTACCGCATGTGAAACGAGACAAAAGCATAAAACCCTGAACAGTAACATATAAAAACTAAGTATTAAACAAATAATAAAAATTACGTATTATGAGTAAAGCAGAAATTTTAGAACTAAATCCTAAAAGCGTTTGGAAGTATTTTCACGATTTCACTCAAATTCCTCGTCCAACAGGACAAATGGAAGAGATTTGTAAATATGTTGTTGACTTCGGAAAATCATTAAATCTCGAAGTTAAACAAGATGAAGTTGGAAACGTACTTATAAAAAAACCTGCATCAAAAGGATACGAAGGAGCTAAAACTGTTATCCTTCAATCGCACCTGGATATGGTGCCACAGAAAAACTCTGATGTAGTCCACGATTTCTCTAAAGACCCAATCCGTACATATATCGATGGTGAGTGGGTGAAAGCTCGTTCAACTACTTTAGGTGCCGACAATGGTGTAGGTTGTGCTATGATGATGGCTGTACTGGAAGATAAAACTTTAAAACATCCGCCAATAGAAGCATTCTTCACTGTAGATGAGGAAGTTGGTATGGATGGAGCGTTTGGTCTGAAAGAAGGCTTTTTGAGCGGAGCTATGATGCTTAACTTGGATACTGAGGAAGATGGCGACCTTTGTGTAGGTTGTGCCGGAGGTGCCGATGCCAATATTCTTTTCCAATTTAAACCCGATGAAGATATCGATAAAGGCGACGTTGCTATTAAAATAAGCCTTACAGGATTGAAAGGTGGTCACTCAGGTACGCAAATCCACCTGGGACTTGCAAATGCCAACAAGCTGATGAACAGATTTTTGAAAGACATCGTGAGCAATTACGAAGCAAGATTGGCAAGCATTAACGGAGGTTCACTTCGCAACGCTATTCCACGCGAATCTTTTGCAGTAGTTACTGTTCCCGAGCAACTTTCTGAAGATTTAATCGACTTGGTAAGAGAGTATGAAAAACTTTTCAGAGAAGAGTTTGCCGGAATTGAAAGCGAAATATCTTTCAAAGCTGAAAAAACAGATATGCCAAAATCTTTGATTCCCGAAGAGGTACAAGACGACCTTATCAATTCGGTTGAAGGATGTGTAAACGGAGTTATCAGCATGCTTGCCGATTTCCCGGGAGTAGTTGAAAGCTCACTAAACCTTGCTTTGGTAGAGTCATCTGAAGGAAAAATAGAGGTTAAATTCCTGATTCGCAGCTCATCAGAAAGTCGCAAAGAGTGGGTTTGTTCAGCAGTAGAAAGTATTTTTACTTTGGCAGGAGCAAAAGTTGAGTTTGATGGTATCTATCCCGGATGGCAACCCAATGCAAACTCCGAATTGCTTACAACTATGACAAAAATTTACATGGAGAAATATGGCGACCGACCCAACGTGAACGTTATTCACGCCGGATTGGAGTGTGGTATTATTCAGGCTAATTCGGGATTGAAACTCGATATCGTTTCTTTCGGTCCGACTATCACCGGTGCACACTCACCCGATGAAGCAGTTCATATTCCTGCAGTTGAAAAATCGTACGACTATCTACTCGCTATTTTAGAGAGACTAAAATAGGAGTTGTTTGATATATTTATAACGAGGGTGTGGCTTTGAGCCATGCCCTTGTTTGTTTATTTTACTCTTGTCGTAGGGATTTGTAATCCCGACTTCCCTAAAATTCACTTGTTTGCTTTACCCGAATGTAATATTTCCATAACCGCAATGTGCTTTTACACAAAAAACCTCACTATATTTGTCACAAATCTAATTCTGCCACGTCTTATATATAAACGGCCGCGAAATATGTATAAAATCAATTTAAAAGAAACTGTAAAATGAAAAAGCGAATAAGTATAATCTTGCTATGCGGACTATTGACAAGCAGCGTTTTTTGTCAATCAAGAGTCTCTTACAATCAACTGTACAACAGATTTGCACAAGAAAAGAATGTTGAAAAAGTAAATATCAACGGACTATTAATGTTTATGGCAAAGCCGCTAACGGCAAAATATTCAGGATTTAATATTTCAGGTGTAAGCGTGATGTCATTAGACGGATGTTCGCGGGACGTGAAACGAAAATTCAACGATTTAGCTAACAATTTTGACGATGACAAATACGAACTATTAATGATGACAAACGAAAACAGTGAGAAAGTTCGTATTTTCGGATACCTTCGTAAAAATGTTATTCGAGAATTGGTAATTGTAACTATGGGCGATGACCCGGCTATTATACGCATAAAAGGAAGGATAAAATTAGACGATATTCAAAAAATTGCGAGCAATAACTGATGAATCACGATGAGTTTAAAAAGCGATTTCTGCCGTTCCATCCGCTGATTTACCGAATATCGTACAACATTCTCGAGAACAGCGATGATGCCGACGACGTATCGCAAGAGGTATATACGAAACTTTGGGAGCAAAGAGAAACTCTGGAAAATGTACTTAATGATAAGGCTTTCGTGGTGACAATGACTAAAAACATATCAATCGATTTGTTGCGCACCAATCGCCGTAAAGCAACAACAATTATCGAAAACAGAGATATTCCGAGTCAACAAAACGAAGCTGAGAAGATAGATGCACGCGACGAACTCTCAAACGTGGTAAAATGTTTAAATTCACTGCCACAAAAGCAAAAAGAGGCTATCAGATTAAGACACTTTGCCGAAATGTCAATCACAGAAATTGCCGAAATAACTGACGAGAGTGAAGTTAATATCAGACAACTTTTATCCAGAGCTAGACGATCAATTAAAGAAAAATTAAACCGAGACTGAAAATGAGAACAAAAGATATTGAGATACTATTAGATAAGTTTTATGCCGGAGAATCAACGGTAGAAGAAGAGAAAAAAATTGCCGAATTTCTCTCTAAAGACGACTTACCCGAAAAGTTTTTACCCGACCGCAAAGTTTTTGAGGCACTAAGCGAAAACGGCATGGATGTTCCTTCAGATTCAGCTCGAAAAATCGAATCTCTAATTGACTCTTTCGCCGAAGAGACTTCAAATAGAAGACAAAAAATAAGAAGTATAAAATATTGGGCAGCCGGTATAGCTGCATCGTTAGCACTGATTTTTGCAGTGAATATGTTCCAAAAAAGCAATAAAGAAGAGACCACGCTTCTTGTGGATACATACGAAACATCAGACGAAGCCTACAAAGCTACGATGGAAGCCTTACAGCTATTTTCTGAAAACTTTTCAAAAGGTACTGAGGCAGTAGAAAAGGCAAATACAAAATTTCAAAAAGCACAAGATATCATAAACAAATCAACTAAATAAAACATACTAAAATGAAAAAAATAATTTTATCAATACTATTACTGACATCTGTTTCATTTGCATTTGCGCAGAAAAATCCTTTCGAGAAATTTGCTGATATGGATGGCGTAACTTCAGTTTACATCTCTAAAGCAATGCTCTCAATGCTTAAAAGTGGTGATACCGATTTTAACGGAGTAGATGTGGGCGGTTTTGTGAATAAACTCTCATCAATACTAATTCTCACTTCCGAAGATAAAAAAGTTGCACCGCAAATGCTATCTATGGCTAACAAAAGAGTAAAAGGAAATGACTATGAATTGCTGATGCGTGTAAAATCGGACGATAACGACAATGTTAACTTCTTTATGAGAGGTAAGCCCGAAAGAATCACTGAACTTATTATGATTGTTGCCGGAAGCGATGGCGAAAACGTAATAATGCAGTTTTTGGGAGATTTCACGCTACAAGATGTTCAGCAAATGACTGAAGGATTTGACAAGTAAAAAACCACACTTATAGATAGTAAAAATTGTGTATCAATTTATCGGACAAAGGAGTAATTTCTTTGTCCGATTTTTTTATTTGCGTATATGCTTTGTCATGTCGAACAAAGAGAGACATATATCCCTCACACACAGTAAAAACAAAGACATAAGATTTTTATAACAACAAAACACCTGAAAGGTGTTATTTTCATAACCATATGCAAGCGTAAAAATGAGCACAGCTTACGGAAATATAACCAACAAAATATCTGAAAGGCAATATTTAAATGTTCATAATAACGTTTTTCACTTTATCAAATTCCTTAAAAAAAAGAAGATTGATTATTAGCCCTCGCCGCTCTGATTCGTACTCAGGAAGTGGATACTAACAATCAATCTTCTGAATGCAAATATACAAAATTTTTGAATTATATAATTATTTTGGCAACTTATAAAAAAATCAAAGGTAAATAGGATTATAATTTTGATTTAATGAAAATTACTTTATCCCAAAACTCTCATTATAATCAAACGCCTTTTCGGTTATCCTTATTTCAGCCAAATCGCCATTAAGTCGCACAAGCGAAACCCTATCACCCATTACCGTATAGTTAGCCAACTCACCCTCTTTTCTATCCTCCACATTAATCTTATATTGCCAATAGTGGACAAACAGCCTCAATATTGTTTCCGGTGTACCACTTATTACCACCATCGTTATTATTGCCGTCGTGCCGTCGCCCGAACTGTACACGCCCTCACGCCCCCTTGTCCGGTTAAAAGTATAATGCACATCCAGCCATTCACTTTTGGACGTTACACGCGGAATATACCTCATAGAAAATGATGTTGGCGTAATCTTTACGCTGGTTTCATCCACCGTCATTTGCAAATTGCTGTTTTGTAGGTAGCGTGAAAAGCGAGCATCGGCAAAGTTTAAATCCAAATTTGTAAAAACCGTAAACCAACCCCTCTGCAAACCTCCTATGCCGTCAAGATTTCGCTCCAGTTTGTTGTATCCACCTTCTTTAGCATAAAAAAGGCAGGAGAAAGTTAAGAATAACAATAATAACTTTGTTTTCATAATCTATAAACTTTAATTTTCAAAAATAGTAATTTACTTTTGGTTATCAAAGTGTTTGATGTGTTAATGGTTTGATTATAAGCTGGTTTTTGAGTGTTGTATAATAACTTTGTCATATCTAGTAAGGTAAGATATCAATTCTAGATTACAGCTTTTTATTTCATTGCCGTTAATATATCAATCAATTCTCCTACGCTGTTTGCTCCTTCTAACTTAGCATTATCGAAAA
>CAYFUW010000005.1:0-44310 GCA_964346495.1 uncultured Dysgonomonadaceae bacterium | reverse complement strand
TTAATATTTTGTTTACCTTTGCACCTTTATAAATCAAAAGACAACAATTTAAATTATAATAAGCTATGACAAAATTAGGTGTTTTACTGTTTTTTGTATTTTTCAATATTTTATATGTTTTGTCTAATGTCTTGATATTTAAGAAAGAATTAAATACAGGATTGTTCGTTTCTTCAATAATAGCTTCTATAATTGCAGTGGCATTAACGTTGATCATTGACAAGAATACAAAAAAGCGGAATTAAATTAACTCCGCTTTTTTAAATCTTTATTTGATAAAAGAGAAAAATCAATTTCTACAGGCTCTTTCTATTTCACTAACTCAATTGTTTCCGGGAATTTGAATGTTTCTCCGGCTACTACTGTAACAGGAACTTCTTTGTTTTGATATCCGGAAGTATCTTTTGTTACAAAAGTAACAACCCAATCTCCCGGTTCTAAGCAGATAAAGGCAAAAAATCCGGTATCGGTACCTTCGATTGCTCCTTTAAGTAGGTCCGGAATTGTGTAAAACGTTTTAGATCCTTTTGTTATCTTGATGTATTTCACTGCTGTTGCAGGATGTACATAACCCGTCACATTACCTCCAAAAGATTCTAAGAATGCATTAATGTATGGCTCAGGGTTAAAATCAAGAGTTAAGGTAACAGATAAAGAAGCATCAATATCAATAACATAAGAATAGTCTCCTCCCTCTTCAATATTCCAATTAACATCGAAAGTAAAACTTCCATTAGTATTCAAATTTAATACTTCACCACCTATAAGGGTTTTAACGGTACAATTGCTACCTAAATTGAATCTTACTTTTGTAATTGTACAAGCGGGAATTTGCTGATCAACCAACAACATTAACTCGCCATTCATAAAGTCGAGAAGATTCACAACACCTACACTTTGCAAGTTAAGTGAAATCCAACCATTGTTAACTTGAGCGCTTCCTTGAGCAGTATTTCCCACATAAATATCAATGCCTTGAATATCAATATTTATCTGACTATACAAATAAGAAGGTGCGTCAGTCAATTTCAATTGTAACCGAGATGTGTTTTCGGTCTCTTTCGTACAGCTGGTTCCGATAAAAATCAGAGCCAAAACAGCTACTATTGCTAACAGTTTTCTTTTCATAAATTAAAAATTTAATTGTGGATAATAAATTAACTTTATATGGCAAAGTTCTGAATAATAACCTATAAATAGGTTTTTATTTCTGTTAAAAAACAAAAACAGAGTAAATATTGTGGAAAAATTACACTTTTTTTATTGCTGTTTTCTCTAAGGTCTAAATATTTGGTCTATATTTTGTTCACGATGCACCAATGAAACTTTAATTCCAAACTTCTTGTGAATATGTTCCGCAGTTTTCTGTGCTGCATAAACTGAACGATGCTGACCGCCTGTACAGCCGAAAGAGACCATCAAGTCGGTGAAATTTCGCTCCATATAACGTTTCACATGACGCTCTACTAACGGTAAAATATCGTCTAAAAAGAGTTTCATCTCGCCATCGTCTTCTATAAACTTTATTACCGGCTCATCCAATCCGGTTACGTTTTTGTATCTGTCAAATTTTCCCGGATTATTAATTGCACGACAGTCGAATACATAACCGCCGCCATTTCCCGATGTGTCGTTTGGAATACCTTTTTTATATGCAAAGCTAAAAACACGCAATTCCAGTTGACGTTTTTGACTGTCGGCAAATTGTTTTAAATCAAGCATTTCCGATAATATGCTTTTCAGATATGGATATTTGTCGAATCCATCTTTCACTGTTTCTCGCAAATTGTTGAGAGCAAAAGGAATACTCTGTATAAAGTGCGGTTTTTTCTCAAAATATCCGCGAAATCCGTATGCGCCCAATACCTGAAGTGTTCTAAATAGCACAAATTGTCGCAATCGATTAGAAAATTTGTCTCTATCTATATTGATATGTTTTTGGAGTGATTTGATATAAGTTTCGATAAGCTCTTCACGCAATTCGTTTGGGAAATTGGCTCTCGCTTGCCACAGGAAAGATGCAACATCGTAATAAACAGGACCTTTTCGTCCGCCCTGGAAATCGATAAAATAGGGATTATCATCAACCAGCATCACGTTTCGCGACTGAAAATCGCGATACATAAACATGTTGTGCTCATCTTGAAGTAAATCTTTCGCCAACAGTTCAAAGTCATTCTCTAGCAAATCTTCCTGAAACTCCATTCCTGTAGTTTTCAGAAAGTTGTATTTGAAATAGTTTAAATCCCAATGCACCGAACGCTTATTAAATTGCGGTTGCGGATAACAGACCGAAAAATCGAAACCATCGGCAGCTTTTACCTGAAAATCGGCAAGTTGAGCGATAGTTTTATGAAGCAGTTGCTTTTCGTAGTGTCCGAAAACTCCGGTCGCACGACCCTCTTTAATAGTATCGAAAAGAGTTTTGTCGCCCAAATCGGTTTGAATATAAAACATCTCATCTTCCGAAACAGCCAATACCTGTGGAACAGGGAGATTTTGCTTGCGAAAGTGCTGCGCCATTGCAATAAAAGCACGATTCTCTTCACGTGACTCTCCGTGTACGCCGATAATTGAAATATTGTCTTTAGTAAGTCTGTAATATTTCCTGTTGGAGCCGGACGTTGGCAGAGCTTCTATCTTCGGGTTTGCTATTCCTGTATGATTTTTAAAAAGGGTTATAAGTTGTTGCATATTAACTATATAATTAGTCCTAATTTTAGAGTTAAAGTTATTTTAGTTGCTCAAGTTGCTCCGTCCATATTTTCGCTAAAGCATCGCTCGGCATTTTCAAATCGCCTCGTGGTGAAAGTCCTACAGAACCGACTTTTACACTGTCCGGCATACAAGAGCGTTTAAACTGTTGCGAGAAAAAGCGTTTGTAAAAGACATGTAACCATTTTTTTATTTCATTCGCCGTATATCGACCTTCAAAAGCTTGTTCGGCAATAAAAAGGATTCGTTTAGGTTCATCGCCGTGGCGTAACATTCGATGTATAAAGAAATCGTGAAGTTCATAAGGACCTACAAAGTTTTCTGTTTTTTGTGCGATTTTTCCTTCACTGTCGGCAGGTAAAAGTTCGGGACTGAATGGTGTGTCGAGAATATCGTGTAGAATTGCTTTTGTCGATTCATCCGTTTGTGTATCGGCAATCCAGCGAGTGAGTGAAGCCACCAAAGTTTTAGGTACACCGGCATTCACGGCATACATCGACATGTGGTCGCCGTTGTATGTTGCCCAGCCGAGCGCAAGTTCCGATAAATTTCCTGTTCCGATAACTAAACCATTGACTTTGTTCGCGTAATCCATCAAAATTTGAGTACGCTCACGTGCTTGCGCATTTTCGTAAGTAATATCGTGTTGATTTATATCGTGTTCTATGTCACTTAGATGTTGTGTAACAGCATCTACAATAGAAATTACTTTGGTTGAAACACCCAACGATTTCATCAACTTCATTGCATTGCTGTAAGTCCTTTCGGTTGTGCCGAAGCCGGGCATAGTTATCCCTATGATGTTTTCTCTTGAAATACCCAAAATATCAAATGCTTTCACGGTAACCAATAGTGCCAAAGTAGAGTCTAATCCGCCTGAAATGCCAATAACTGCAGATTTTATTCCTGTGTGCATCAATCTTTTTGCTAATCCGAAAGACTGGATATTAAACACTTCGCTCAAACTTTCGTTTCGTTTCTCTTCCGATGGAATAAATGGATGTGCATTTAGTTTTCGATGCAACTTAGATGTTGAAGCAGGTTCAATTTTGCAAGGGATAGTTACAGGGTTTTCAAATATTGTGAAATTTAGGGTTACAATTCGGTCATGACGCAATGCCGAAACGTCAATATCAGAAACAATCATCTCATTTTCAAGAGAAAATCGTTTCGATTCTTGTAGTATCGTGCCATTTTCGGCTATAAAGCATGCACCCGAAAAGGTCATATCGGTAGTAGATTCGCCACATCCTGCCGAAGCATAAACGTATCCTGCATTGCATCTGCCCGATTGTAGAGCAACAAGCGATTTTCGGTATTCGTTTCTCCCAATCAACTCATTGCTTGCCGAAAGATTAAGAATTACATCGGCACCTTGCATGGCAAGAAGCGATGAAGGCGGAACAGGCATCCACAAATCTTCTCCGATTTCTATTCCGAAGT
Organism: uncultured Dysgonomonadaceae bacterium; assembly: GCA_964346495.1. Taxonomy (GTDB): domain Bacteria; phylum Bacteroidota; class Bacteroidia; order Bacteroidales; family Dysgonomonadaceae; genus JBGZFC01. The sequence continues at coordinate 40,152 of CAYFUW010000005.1, read as the reverse complement.
TGCCGAAAGGGGTCTCAAAAATTATGTTTTCTGCTGAAAACGGATAAACATCTTCTCCGACTTCGATACCGAAACTTTGAATTAAATCGCCACTTTGAAACCACCGTTTTTCATTAGATTCATAGTAATCAGGAATATATTTTTTCGGGACAAATCCCATAATTCCTTCGTTTGAAACTACGGCAGCAACGTTGTAAAGCGAATTTTGGTGTAATAGAGGCAACCCGACAACAACTATGATAGTTGGTTTATCTTTCAGAAAATCAGCCAAATTTATCAACGACTCAACAGCCTTTTTTTGAAGTGTCGACTGAAAAAACAGATCGCCACACGTGTATCCGGTAAGGCACAGTTCGGGAAAGCAAAGCAGTTGCACATCTTGCTCAATGGCTTTCTGAATTACCGTTTTAATCTCTTGCAAATTGTAATCGCAATCTGCAACTCTCATCTTTGGCGATGCCGCAGCAACCCTAAGAAAACCGAAATCGTTGATACTTGTGCTCATAGTTGTATTTTATTATTAATTGTAAATGTCTAAGGGATTTGCAATCCCGACTTGTTTGAATAGTTCTCGAGAAAGTAGCAGCTAATTTTGAATTAGCAGCTACTTAGTCAAAAATCCGAAATCTAAAATCGCAAATACATTTTATTCTACGATTGTAATATTTCTTATAACATCCATAATGCCTTCCCACGAATCCGAAAGTTCCTTTACCGACTGAAAAATCACATTTGCTCCCGCATCCGAAAGCATATTATCAGTTAAAGGACCTGTATTTACGGCAATTGTGAAAACTCCTGCTTTGTGTGCCGACTCCACACCCATAGGTGCATTTTCTATTGCTATAGCTTGATTTGGAGCAAGATTGCCACCTTTTTCCAATCCCATAAGAAAAGGTTCGGGATGCGGTTTGCCGATTTCCACATCGAAAGCAGTTACCATAGTTTCGGGTGTAAAAATATCCGGGAAATTGTTTTCTAACTTATCGAGCAACATTTGTTGTGCTGAGCCTGTTACTAAAACAGGAGTCAGACCACAGGATTTTATTTTGTTTAGCATATCGAAAGCACCTTCCATTACGGCATTCGTATTAATCTGCAAAAAATGATCAGATTTTACTTTATATACTTTCTCTATCTCCTCATCGGTAGCATCACGTCCATGTGTTCTGTTGTACAATATGTTAATCGTTGATTTTCCCGTTCTGCCTTCATTTATAAAAAACTCGTTAGGCTCTGCAATTAAATTCAAATCATGAGCCGCACGTTGCCACGCTTCCTCGTGCGATGGCATAGAGTCGTAAAGCACGCCATCCATATCGATAAGAACTGCCTTTAAATCAAACTGTTTAAAACCTTGTTTTTGAAGGTACAGCTTAAACTCTTTCTCTATCTCTTTTATCAATTTATCTTCCTCCAAAAATTAATGTTCCAACTCTGATAATTGTACTGCCTTCTTCTATAGCAATAGGATAGTCACCCGACATACCCATAGAAATCTCTTTAAAGTTTTCATCATCGGCAAAATATTGCTGTTTGAACTCGTCGAAAAGCGATTTTATTTGTCTAAACTCGCTGCGAACCTGTTCCATATCGTCGGTAAATGTTGCCATTCCCATAACTCCGGCAAGTTGCACGTGCTTACATTCACGCCATTTGCCGTCGGCAAGAAATTGGCGACACTCGTCAGGTGAAAAACCCGATTTCGTATCTTCGTCGGCAACATGAAGTTGTAACAGACATGATATTATACGATTGTTTGCCGCACCTTGAGTTTCGATTGTTCGCATCAATCGTTCGCTATCTAAACTATGAATTAACGTAACAAAAGGTGCGATAAATTTCACCTTGTTGCGTTGCAAACTTCCCACGAAATGCCACTCTATATCGCCAGGCAATTCGGGTTGCTTTTCTATCACTTCCTGTACACGACTTTCGCCAAAAAACTTATGCCCGCAATCGTAAGCTTCACGAATCATCTCCGAAGGATGAAACTTAGAAACTGCCACTATTTTTACATGTTCGGGTACCTCTTTTCTTAACTCTTCAATATTTGCTTTTACACTCATTCTTCGTTACTCTCCTTTTCACTTTCATACTGATAAACATCCATAATAGCCGTTTCTATAACCGATGCTATGGTGTAATCTATCATTGTTTTTTTCATTTCTGTTTCTACAATTTCCACTGCCTCTTTCAATTCCGTAGCCTGAACAAGCATATTTACCGCAGTTTTCTTTTCCGAACCGCTTTTTTCGTCAAGCGTTATAAAATAAAGTTTTGCTTTGAAGTATCTGTCGCCTGTTTCGTTGAAAAAGGTGTCGCCAAATTTTACTCTTTTAATATCGGCAACCGAAAAATCACCCGAAATATAGGGCGTCATCTCTTTTATGATGCGTGCTTCGGCTTCGGTAAACGAAAAAGCATCTACCAAATAGGGTTCGGTTACTGTTTTTATAATTCCTGTGTCGAGCGTTTTATCGTAACGCACTTTGCATTCAAACCAGTTGTGCATATATTAATATGTTTAATTTTAATTGATTAAGTGTATTTATTTTATGTTAGTGCACCTATTGGCACACAATATTTGTAACAAAAACAAAGGTACGAAAAAATTATCGGATGTATTAGATGTGTTGATAATAAAAAAAGAATTTAATTTATCTGTTTCATTGTTTGTTTTGCAATCATTATTTACCTTTGTTTTTTTAAAGATACATGCTTTATTAACCAAAACTATTATAAAAATGAAAAAAATTACTACTCTCATTTTGGCTCTGTGCTCAATTATTTATCTGTATGGAGCAACATCTTACACCATAACAGGCAGTGGTGATAATCTTACACTAACAATTACAGGTACAGGCGAAATGCCTGATTATTCTCCAGAAAACCTTCCTCCCTGGTATTCAGAGAGAGATAATATAAAAACATTGATCTTTGAAAGTGGAGTCACTTCTATTGGTAATTACGCTTTTTCTGATTGTACAGGTTTAACATCATTATCAATTCCCAACTCGGTTACATCAGTAGGCTCGTACGCTTTTTCTGATTGTAGTGGGTTGAAAGATATTGTGTTAGAAGATGGGGCTGAATATTTGATTTTTGGAGCAGACTTCAGTGAATCTACAAACGTTTTTGAGAATTGTCCGATTGAAAGTTTGCATTTGGGGTGCGATATTTCTACTAGTTGGTTAGATTCTCCTTTCCAAGATAAACAAACATTAACTTCATTGACAATTGGCTCTTCGGTAACTGAGTTAGGTAGTAATGCTTTTAGAAATTGTCGGATTAATCGGAACCTTAACAATTCCTAGTTCGGTAAGGATTATCGATTTTTCTGCCTTTGAAGGTTGTACAGGGCTAACCGGAACATTAACGATACCAAATACGGTAACCAATATTCGCAGTTACGCTTTTAGTAATTGTACAGGTTTAACAGGCACTTTAACAATTCCTAATTCTATTACTACTATCAGTAATTCTGTTTTTGAAGGTTGTGAGAATTTGACGTCATTAACAATTGGTACTTCTGTTACATCTATTGGATATTCAGCTTTTGAAGGTTGTGACAAATTAATGGAGATTAACTGCAAAAATCCGACACCTCCCGAAGTGTCTAATAGCACGTTTGAAAATGTTGATTATACAACTTGTGTACTGTATGTTCCTATTGGCTCTGCTACAGCATATTCGTCTCATCCTGTTTAGGGTATGTTCCTAAATATCGAAGAGAAAGACTTTTCTTCCTCTATACAAGGAGTTGAAGTAAATAACGAGGTTTCGGCTACAATTACTTCAGAAGGATTGCATATTAATGGTTGCAATATGTCCGATAGAGTATCTATTTACACTATTTCCGGAGTATTGGTGCATAGCTCTTTGATAGGCGATGGTTTTATTTCATATCCTTTCTCTAAGGGAACATATATAATTACAACACCTAAAGGAGCTTTGAAAGCAATTTACTACTAATAATAAAAAAGTTGGCTAAATGCCAACTTTTTTTGTTTGCGACTTTAGATTTTAGACAAAGTAGCAGCTAGTTTTTTTAATTAGCCGCTGCTTAACATTCATAACTAAAAACTGATCAGATTCCTCACTCCGTTCGAATGATAGAAACTTCTAACACGAACACACTTCCCTTGCAATAAAAACATCGGGCTTCCGACATCTGACTACGGACAGTAAAACATAAATCCGAATAAAACCCTAATTGTTGCAAAATTTTGGTATTTTTGCGTTTCGGATATTACTTTTCTAAATTCAAAAAATAAATGATTGGAACAGTTGTAAATACAGTTGCGGTAATCGGTGGTGGTGTGATAGGACTTCTACTAAAAAAGCGTATGCCCGAACGAGTTACCACCATATATTTTCAAGCTATCGGACTTTTTACGCTTGCTATTGGGATTTCAATGGCAGTACAGATGAAAGAGATTCTTATCACTGTCTGTAGCTTGGCAATCGGCTCGTTATTAGGCGAGTGGTTGAATATCGAGCGTGGCAGCGAACGAATGAGTGATTATTTGAAAAAGAAATTTCGTATCGGTAGCGAAAAGTTTTCGGAAGGATTGATTACCGCTTTTCTGCTGTTTTGTGTCGGCTCCATGACAATTGTCGGTGCTATACAAGAAGGTACGGGTGGTTCGCCCGATCTGCTGTTCACAAAATCCTTGATGGATTTTTTCTCGGCTATTCTGTTAGCTTCGGCTTTAGGTGTGGGTGTTGCTTTTTCTGCTCTGCCTTTGTTTGTTTTTCAAGGGTCGATTACACTTCTGGCAATGTTTGCAAGTTCCTTTTTTACTGAAGATATTGTCTTAGGATTGACAAGTGTTGGTGGTATTTTACTGATTGGGCTGGGAATTAATATCCTTGAAATCAAAAAAATACGTGTAATGAATATGTTGCCATCGCTACTTGTTGTAATTATTTTATTGTGGATTTTTTAGATGGAAAGAGAGAATAAAAAACTGGGACTTTGGCTGTTGGTATTCGTATCGATTGGTTCGATGATTGGTTCGGGTATTTTTAATTCGCCCAAAGATCTTATCAATGTTGCAAACCCGCAAGGCACGTTAATTACTTGGCTAATCGGCGGATTGGGCGTATTGACACTCGCTTTGGTTTTCGTGTATCTATCGAACAAAAAACCGGAATTGAAAAGTGGTATTTTTGCCTACGCTCGCGATGGATTTGGGGACTATATGGGATTTAATTCTACTTGGGGTTATTGGTCGGTAGGTTGGTTGGGCAATGTGAGCTATTTAGTTTTGTTTTTCAAAACACTTAATGACTTGTTGGGTGTGCACGCACTTTCGCCGTTAACCTGCTTTATTCTGGCAACGGCTATTCTTTGGTTCTATTTTATAATTCTTTTGCTGGGTGTTCGCGAAGGTGCGATTCTCAATTTTATTGTTACCGTTGCCAAACTTGTACCTATAGCGTTGGTTATTTTTCTCGGTTTCACTCTGATTGATAAAGATATTTTTAACGTCCCCGATTGGCAAACAAAACTTGCCGTAAGCGGAAACTCCACAACTCCTTTGTTGCAGATAAAAGATGCTATGGCGGTTGTTTTGTGGTGTTTTGTCGGTATTGAAGCTGCAGCTGTGCTGTCGGGTAGAGCAAAAAGTCAGCAAACTGTACGAAAAGCGATTATCGTATCTGTTTTTTCTGTTTTGGCAATTTACGTGCTTGTTACTTTTATATCCATGGCGAGTGTTCCTGCGAAAGAACTTGCAGCATCCGATACGCCTGTTGCGCTTGTATTGGAAAAAACAATGATAGGTGCTACCGGTGCTATTATTGTGAAGGTGGGTATTATGATTTCGGTATTGGGTGCAAGTTTATCGTGGCTTATGCTTTCGACAGAAACCATGTATGCCGCGGCGTTAGATGGTGTGGCTCCTAAAGCATTGGCAAAAATCAATAAAAAATCGACTCCCGTTAACGCTTTGCTACTGACACAATTTTTTACTCAAACATTTCTTATTTCGATTCTATCTCCAGCATTCAACGAAACTTATCTTGCCGTTATCACAATAGGTACAGCAATGGTGCTGATTCCTTATCTGCTTTCATCAATTTACGCGGTAAAAGTCTCATTTGCAGATAGAGAAGAGACTATCTATGCAAGAACAATCTCCGTTTTGGGAACGATATATTCTGCTTATGTGATTTATGCCGTTGGATTGAAATATCTGTTGTTGTCGGTTATTCTTTACGCTTTAGGTGCATTGCTGTTTTTGAAAGCAAAGTATGAGAAAAAAGAAAAGCCCAAACGCTGGGAATGGGCTTTTATCATTGTTTTATTCGTCGGAGCGATTATTGTCGGTATTCTTCTTATGAACCGTACAATTCAGTTGTAATTTATCTGTTGAAAGTGTAACGAATTGTCGCTCCAATACGAGTTGGATAACCTCTTTGTACAAACGCATTTGTTTTTCCACCCATATTCGAAGCTTTGAAATAGAACGAATTGTATTTCGTGTTTAAAATATTTTTACCCCAAATTTCCAATCCGAAATCGCCTTTTTCAATAGCTATAGAAGCGTTTGTAAGAGCATAAAACGGTTGATAAGCATCGTTCATCTCGTTCCAATAAATTTTCCCTGCACCCGAATATTGTACGCTTGTTACAATTCTGTCTATAACTGCATTTCTCTTAAAGTTATGAATGTATGTTGCCCCAACGCTTAGCGTGTGTTGCGGAGCAAAAGGAATATAGTTGCCCGAATAATTTATAGAGTCCGACACTTCGTAATTCTTAAATCTTGCATCTGCAAAACCGTACTCTCCATATAGTGTAAAATTGTTGGTTGGTGTATATCGTAAGCTCAATTCTGCGCCTTTGCTTTCCGATTTTCCCGCGTTTGTAACGATACGTCCGGCAGTTCCCTCTTCAAGTAGTTTGATTATCTGAATGTTATTTACATTGGTGTGGAAAACAGCAAATGTGGCAGAAAGTTTTCTGTTGAACATCTCGCATCGTCCGCCAAGTTCAAAAGTCCAACTTTTTTCGGGTTCGTAAGATAGTTGCTCTTCTAAAGTAAGATTCTGTACGGAAGGCATATTTGGCATAGCTCCTTCGGGAATAACACCTTCAGGTATTTTGCTCATCAATGCTTTTTGCATCGCATCGCGTAAAATTTGTGAGAAAGCCTGCTCGTTGTATCCGCCTGTTTTATAGCCTTTTGATGCCGAAATATATGCAAATGCAGTTTCGGCAGGTTGATATCTTATCGCTAATTTTGGTAGTAGCTCAACAAAGTCCTTTTTGAAACTTCCTACTAATGTTGTGTCGGCAGGTACATCAATTGCTACAGGGGGTACATGGGGTGGCATTTGTGGTTTTACAACCATTACAACTCCCTCTGTTCCCGTATTATAATCGATATGTGCATGTTCGTAATCTAATCTTAGCCCAAAGGTTGTAGATAAACCGTCAACTCCGAACAGATTATTAATTGTTGATTGTTGAAACAGAGCAGCACCGTAAGTCGGTTTTTTATATTCACCCGGCATATCTATCTCTTCGTTTTTAAGTGAAATGTCGGGCATTTGCGGGAACATCTGTTGCAACGCTGCCAAACGGCTAAGAATAAAAGGTGTGCCATCTTTCTTAATTGTAACGGGTGTATTTACATTTCTGTTATCGTAAAATCCGAAAGCACCAATGAGCCAACGATATCTTGATTTCTTCTCCGATTTAACGGTTATCTCTTGACTTATAGAGTGTTGTTCTTGTTGTTGACGGATAGAGAAAACTGATAATGGCGAATAGTCCTGGTCCATTTTCATATCGTCTTTCAGGAGTTGGTATCCTGTAGTGCTGTTCACGCTAAAGTTATTTCCCAGATAGCGCAACGATAGTCCGTTTGTCAGTAAATGTCTGTCGTAAGACGATGGTTCATTGAAGTTTACTGCTGTTGAATCCTCGTGCATATAGGGAAAAGCACCTTGTGAAACATAGTCGTAATGTGAAAATAGAAGGGCTTTTAGTTTCGGATTTATTTGCCACTCAAGTTTCATACGACCACCGCCATTTTTTGACGCATCGGCATTTTCTCCGGTATAGTTGTTGATAAAATAGCCGTCATCTTTTTTGAAATATCCATTTAGCGAAAGTCCGAAATTGTCGCTAAGTTTGTTATATGTAGCCGCTTTCGCTGAAAATTGTTCGTAATTTCCACCGCTTATTGCTACGTTAGAGCCTTGATAAGATAGTGGCGATAACGTATATACGTTTACAATTCCACCAATAGCATTTCTGCCATAAAGTGTGCCTTGTGCGCCACGTAAGACCTCAACTCGTTGAATGTCTTGAAATTCGAAATCGAATGCCGAAGGGTTGAAACTTGGCACGTTATCAACATACATACTCACGGTTTGAGAGCCTAATCGTGCACCAATACCTCTGATATAGATGGGAGTTGAAACTCTTGAACCGTACGATGGAATAAAAAAGTTGGGAATCATTGCACTCAGCGACGGCAACGACTCTACTTGACTATTTGACAGTTGTTTTGGCGACAAAACTGAAATAGCGGTCGGCATATTTTTCAAATCGTTTGTCTCTTTAACCGATGTGCTAATAACTACTTCGTCAAGATAATACACCTTTAATGAATCGTCCTCGTTTCCTTTTATTTCTTTATCTATGTTAGTCGAGAATGATGCGATACTGCAAAGTATAAAAAGATAAGTAAATAATTTTCTCATAATCTGTTTATAATATTGTTTAATTCTTTTGCAAAGAAAAGCATTAATAACCTTTGAGTCAATCACTAGAAATAGTGATTTTTGTTGAAATCAAAGAGATTAAGAATGCTTCAATTATTATTAAATTTATTTCAATCAAAAGTATAACAATATCTGATTTTAGAAAAATTCACATTTCAAGATGCAACAATTATCATGTTTTTCCGTCTAATAAAAAAGAACTCTTCCAATGATTGGACAGAGAATAATACATAATTAATATCTGGATTGTTTTTGACTGATAGTCAGCAATTAAAACGTATAGAGGGTATATGAAAAAAAGAATACTAATTTATTACGACAAATTTATCATTGCCGCAATTATGTCTGTTCTTGCATTGACAGGTTGTGCACGTAAAAACTATATACCTAAAAATAAAAAGCAGGCAGAGATTAATAAAGAAGCAAAAGACTCATTAGACACTATTCGTTTTCCACGAAATAGGTTTGACGATGAAGTTATTGCTATGTATGGAGTACCACCCGTTAGGAATATAGAATAAACAGAATCTGGCAGGCAGTATGAATTTATCTAAGAAAACAGTGCTTAACTTATATCGCAGACACCGCTATTTGCAATCGCGGGTGCATAACCTTACTTACCTTTTTTGGGAGTGCACTTTGTGTTGTAACTTCAATTGCTTGCACTGTGGAAGCGATTGCACTGCTGATTCTATAACTCCCGATATGCCAAAGGAAGATTTTTTAAAAGTTCTCGAAAATCTTTCATCCCATATAAAGCCACAAGAAACTATGATTGTTATTTCGGGAGGGGAACCATTAATGCGTCCCGATATTGAAGAGTGCGGCCTGGCAATGTATGAAATGGGATACCCGTGGGGATTAGTAACCAACGGATGGGGATTGTCGCAAAAACGTCTCGATTCTCTTTTGCAAGCCGGAATGCGTTCAATAACTATCAGCTTAGACGGACATAGGGAAGAAACGCATGAGTGGTTTAGAGGTAAAAAAGGTTCGTGGCTCAGAGCTTTGAATGCTATTTCGAGAGTTGCGTCCACACCCGGATTGGTTTCTGATGTGGTTACTTGTGTGAATCAAAAAAATATTCGTGAACTACACAAACTCAAGGATTTGCTTATCGATTTAAATGTAAAAAAGTGGCGATTATTTACTATTTTCCCTAAAGGACGTGCTCAAAACAATGAGCTGCTGGCTTTATCGGGTAGTCAATTTATTGAATTGATGGAATTTATTAAAGAGACTCGTTTAGAAAACAGAATTGAGGTGTCTTACGGATGTGAAGGATATTTAGGTAAATATGAGATGGAAGTGCGTGACACTCCTTTTTTCTGCAGAGCGGGAATAAATATCGGTTCGGTATTGGCTAATGGTGATATAAGTGCTTGTCCAACCTTGCGTGGCGACTATATTCAGGGAAATATTTATAAAGATGATTTTTGGACTGTGTGGAACAGGCGTTATAAGATAATGCGCGACAGACGATGGACAAAAACGGGTAAATGCGCTTCGTGCAAGTCTTATAAATATTGTCAGGGCAATGCTCTGCATCTTCGCGATGAGAAATCGGGTGAACTGATGTTTTGCCATTTAGACTTAATCGACACACCAAAACCTAAACTTAAATCTAAAAGATTTATATCGAAGGTGGCGGGTATGTATATGTAGATTTTTTTTGAAGCAAGTTAGCGATTTGGTGATTTGCAGAGAGGGCAACTTTAAGACTTTTGTATTGTCCTTTGTGAACTTTGCGGTTATTTAACCACAGAGTATGCGAAGTTTTTCACAAAGGCGAACATAAAATCAACCCGTGCCACGAAACCCGCACCTCGTACCACGATTACATCTCTTCTGGTTCCGTTTTCTTTATCTCTTCCAAAATATAACAGGCAGTTTCTACTGTTTCCACACCTTTTATAACTACGGAGCGTCTGTTTTTTGACTCTTTCAACTGACAAATAGCAACATTTGACTGAACAAACTGCAATAGCCTGTCAAACTGTTTCGATTGGTAATAATACGATTCGGCATCAGACATGAGAATCAGAGTCATATTTCCGCCTTTTAGCATGATTTTTTCGAAGCCAAGAGTTTTGGCAAGTCTGCGAAGTCTGACTATACGGATTAACTCCTTACCCTGTTTGGGTATTTTGCCGAAACGGTCTTCGAGACGTTTGGTGAATTCGAAAATCTCTGTTTCCGTTTCCATATTATCCAATTCACGATAAATCGCAACTCTCTCGGAATCATTCGGGATATATTCAACCGGAAACATCAGTTCCAAATCGCTCTCAACGGGTACGTCGTTTACAAACACCTCATCTCTGTCTGCCTTTTCTGCTTGCTGCTGTTGATACAAATCGGAAAACTCATCTTTTCTAAGCTCTTGCACAGCTTCTTCCAATATCTTTTGGTAAGCTTCATAACCCAAATCGGCGATAAAACCACTTTGCTCGGCACCAAGCAAATTACCGGCTCCGCGTATATCCAAATCCTGCATGGCAATATGTATTCCACTTCCCAAGTCGGCAAAACTTTCAATGGCTTGCAGTCTTCGGCGTGAATCGTCGCTGAGAGTGTATAACGGTGTTGCCAGCAGATAGCAAAACGCTTTTACGTTGCTACGTCCAACTCGTCCGCGTAGCTGATGCAGGTCGCTCAATCCGAAATTATGTGCATTTATCACGATAATTGTGTTCACATTTGGCATATCAATCCCGGATTCGATAATTGTGGTCGCGATAAGCACATCTTGTTCGTGGTCGATAAAGTCGGAAATTGTTTTTTCCAGTTTTTTCGAATCCATCTGTCCGTGACCTACTGCAACTCTTATATCGGGTATCTCTCGTTTTATCAGAGCCTCCAGTTCGTAAATGTTTTGGATGCGATTGTTCACGATAAAAATTTGTCCGTTGCGGCTTGTTTCAAACTCTATTGCTTCACGAATTATCTCAATATCAAATGTATGCACTTCTGTTTGCACGGGGTGTCTATTTGGCGGCGGAGTATTGATAGACGATAAGTCACGCGCACCCATAAGAGAAAACTGCAACGTGCGTGGAATAGGGGTGGCGGTCATTGTAAGCGTATCGACATTGGTTTTCATCTGTTTCAACTTTTCTTTAGTCGATACACCAAATTTCTGCTCTTCGTCTATTACAAGCAACCCTAAGTCTTTAAACTCAACATCTTTTCCCACTATACGATGAGTACCAATCAATATATCGATATCTCCCTCTTTCAGCTCTTTCAAAATCTGTTTTTGCTCTTTTGCTGTCCTTGCTCTGCTCAGATAGTCAACCTTAACGGGAAAGTTAGCTAACCTTTCACTAAATGTGTGAAAATGTTGTGTCGCGAGTATTGTCGTCGGAACGAGCACTGCCGTCTGTTTCCCGTCCGTAGCTGCCTTAAATGCCGCCCTTATCGCCACTTCTGTTTTCCCGAATCCCACATCGCCACAAATAAGTCTATCCATTGGTTTGCTGCTCTCCATGTCGTATTTAACGTCTTGTGTAGCCTTTAGTTGGTCGGGTGTATCTTCATATTTGAATGATGCTTCCAACTCAGTTTGCAAGTATGTATCTTTTGAAAAAGCAAATCCTTTTTCGTTTTGTCTCTCGGCATATAGTTTTATTAAATCGCGGGCGATATCTTTAATTTTTGACTTAGTTTTTTGTTTTGTTCTTTCCCAAGCGCCGGAACCTATTTTATTCAGTTGTGGCGTACTGCCCTCTTTGCCTTTATATTTTGAAATCTTGTGCAGAGAGTGAATCGAAACAAAAACAGCATCATTATTCAGATAAGTCAGTTTGATAACCTCCTGAACTGTTTCGCCGATACGCAATCGCACCAATCCGGCAAATTGTCCAATTCCATGATCTAAATGAACAACGTAATCACCCGGCTGAAGTTGATTTATCTCTTTGAGAGTCATCGCTATTTTTCCTGATCTTGCCTGCTGCGATTTCAGATTATATTTGTGGAATCGGTCAAAAATTTGGTGGTCAGTAAAACAGCATATTTTAAGCGAATGGTCTGCAAATCCCTCGTGGAGAGTCTTGTTTATCGGTGTAAAGGGGATATTGCTTTTTCTGTCTTCAAAAATTGCTTTTAAGCGTTTTTGCTGTTTCTCGCTGTCACTCAGAATAAAAATAGTGTATTTTTGTTCGAGAAAACCTGTTAAAGATTCGGTTATCAGGTCGAAATTCTTATGAAACAGCGGTTGTGGCGAAGTATCAAACTGTAATGTAGCATCCGGGGTGTCTAATTGACTAGTGTCGAAGCGAATCTGTTTGAAAAGTGCCAGCGCATCTAAGAATTCCTCTTTTGATAACAGATTTGCCTCTACTGTTTCTATTTGGTCAAGATTTATAACAGGTTCATCGTTATAGATGCTCTCTATTTTGCTCTCAATCCAACGCATATTTTCTATACCAATAATTGCATTATCGGGAAGCAGGTTGAATATTGTGCTGTTTTTCAAATCTTGAGAACGAAATTCGGGAACGATTGAGATAGATGAGTAATTCTGTTTAGAGAGTTGTGTTTCCACTTCGAAACTTCTGATTGTCTCCACTTCATCGCCAAAGAAATCTATACGATAGGGGAATTCGTTTGAAAATGAAAATACGTCTAAGATACTGCCTCGTGTAGCGTATTGCCCCGGTTCATACACGTAATCAACATATTCGAAGCCATAAGAATCGAGTATTTCGGACACGGAAATTGAATCAATTCTCTCTCCAACAGAGATTTGTAATGTGTTCTCTTTTAGTTTATTTTGCGAAACTGTTTTTTCGGCTATTGCTTCGGGATGAGTTACAATAATCAGCGGTTCTTTATTGTTCTGCAGACGAGTAAGAGTTTCAGTTCTCAGTATCTCGTTAGCCGAATCTATTTGTCCATATTTTGCTGCTCGTTTGTATGTCGATGGAAAAAAAAGAATCTCATCTGCACCTAAAATTTGAGTTAAATCGTGATAGAAATATCCCGCCGAGTCAACTTTGTTTAGAATAAACAGATATATTTGTGGTCGCTTTTTATATAGTGACGATACAAAAAGCGAACGCGACGAGCCATGCAATCCCTTAGCCGAAACAACTTTTACATCATTCAGCAAACGATTGGTGGCAGCTACATTGGGATGCTTATCCGCAATTTGTAGTAAATGTGTGATATCTAATGTCATATTTTTTATGAGTGCAAAGGTATATTTTTTGACTATGTAATTAGCTATATTTTAGAAATTTTCACTAAAAAAGTCGCATCAAATTATTATCTTTGTTCCCGTTAGAAAATTTGGTTATTTATGAACATTGATAAGAATCACACACCTGATTATATTTTTGAAACAAGTTGGGAAGTATGCAACAAGGTTGGCGGTATTTATACTGTGTTATCTACCAGAGCAAATACGTTGCAGAATCTATATAAAGACAGACTCTTTTTTGTGGGTCCCGATGTATTAAAAGATGAAGGCAACCCATATTTTATCGAAGATAATAAACTTTTTGCACAGTGGCGGGAGTATGTTGCCAATGTCCAAAACATACAAGTTAGGATAGGCAGATGGAATGTCCCCGGCAATCCGATTGTTTTTCTTGTTGACTTTCATCGTTTTTTTGATATAAAGAATGATATCTATGCTCAAATGTGGAACGACTTTAAAGTAGATTCCATGTTGGCTTATGGGGATTATCACGATTCATGTATGTTTGCCTATGCATCGGGTGTAGTTATAGAAAGTTTTTATCGATATAACAGCTTAGAGTCTTATAATGTTATTGCTCATTTCAACGAGTGGCAAATGGGAATGGGTGTGTTATATTTGAAAAAAAATACACCTAAAATTGCGACCGTTTTCACAACACATGCAACAAGCATGGGGCGTTCTATAGCCGGAAATAATCTTCCGCTTTATAACAACTTGACAAATTACAATGGAGATTGGATGGCTCGCGAGCTGAATATGGTTGCAAAACACTCTGTGGAAAAAATGGCTGCGCAAAATGCAGACTGTTTTACTACTGTGAGCGATATTACCGCACAAGAGTGTAAGCAGTTTTTGCAAAGACAGCCTGATGTGGTTACACCTAATGGGTTTGAAAAAGGTTTTATTCCAAAAGGGGCTGCTTATCGTAAAGCACAGGCACAAGCCCGTGAGAAATTGATAGAAGTAACTGAAAAGATGCTTGGTTATCAAATAGATTCTGATGCTCTGCTTGTTGGAATAAGCGGACGATACGAATATAAAAACAAAGGTTTGGATGTATTTATCGAAGCCATGTCATATCTAAACAATATGCAGCAACTTTCGAAAGATATTGTTGCTCTGATAATGATTCCGGCATGGATAAAAGGACCAAACAAGGAGTTAATTGAAAATTCAGTCAACAACAAAACGGAAAAAGATATAAACAACCAATTTCTGTTTACCACACACGAACTGCACGAACCTCAGCACGATAGGGTATTGCAACATGTAAGACATTTGGGATTATCCAATAAGGAAAACAGAAGAGTAAAGATTATCTTTGTACCCTCTTATCTCAACGGAGATGATGGAGTTTTCAATATGAGCTATTACGACCTTCTAATCGGTTTGGATATTTCGGTTTTTCCGTCATATTATGAGCCTTGGGGTTATACGCCACACGAAAGTGTCGCATTTTCTATTCCCACCATTACGACTAGTTTGTCAGGTTTTGGTGTATGGGCTAAGAAAAGTAAAAATAAAGAGATGACCATTGACGATGGAGTTCAGGTTATATTTAGAAACGACACCAATAACAACGAAGTTGTGGAAGAGATAGCAACTACAATTTACGATTTTTCGCTAAAAAGTAACGAGCAGATCGCAGGTTTGAAGAAAAAAGCAGCGACACTGTCGAACAAAGCAGATTGGAAACACTTTATTACTTATTATCAGGAAGCATATAGTGTTGCTTTGCATAACTCGTTCATCCGATTATCGAAACCGTATCATATTTAAAAAAACAGATTTACCCTTGATAATAAGTGACATTACAATTTTATAAATAGAAAAAACAAATTATTAATTAATACTTTTAGAAAAAATGATTATTAAATCGAGCTATTCAAACTCACCCGTGTGGCGTGATGTACATGTTCATTCAAGACTTACGGATTCACTAAAACCCTTGGAAGAGATTGCATATAATCTTTGGTGGGTGTGGAACGGAGAAGCTAAAGATCTTTTTGAACTAGTTGATAAAGATGAGTTTAGTAAAAGCGGAAAAAATCCGATTCTGTTTCTACAAAATCTTCGAGCCGAAGTAGCTGAACAAGTTCTCAACGATGGAGAGTTGATGGACAGAATTAACACTGTTTACTATAAGTTTAAAGATTATATGAAAGTGCCATACGACCAAAGCCGACCGAGCGTTGCATATTTTAGTATGGAGTATGGCCTAAGTGTAATTCTGAAAATTTATTCAGGAGGCTTGGGAGTATTGGCAGGTGACTATTTGAAAGAGGCTAGTGATAGCAGGGTAGATATGACGGCTGTTGGTCTTCTGTATAGATACGGCTATTTTACTCAAACACTTTCAAGAGATGGTGACCAGATAGCGAATTATGAAGCTCAAAACTTTGGAAGCTTGCCTATTAAGCAAGTTATGAACAATGATAACACTCCGATGATTCTCGAAATCCCATTCTTAGACCGGGTGTTGTATTCCAATATTTGGTGTGTTTCGGTTGGTAGGATCAATCTTTACCTTTTAGATACAGATTTGGAGCTGAATGCAGAGCACGACCGTTGTATTACGCATCAGCTTTACGGTGGCGATTGGGAGAACCGAATGAGACAGGAGTATCTGCTTGGTGTAGGAGGTATGCTTTTGTTGAGAAAGTTGAAAATTAAAAAAGATGTGTATCATATGAATGAAGGACACGCAGCCTTTATCAATGCATACAGATTGAAAGAATATATAACAGAGCATAATCTATCGTATAATGTTGCTCTTGAGATAGTAAGAGCATCGTCGTTATATACCGTACATACTCCGGTTCCGGCAGGACACGACTATTTCGACGAAGATATGGTAAGGAGATACATGGAGCCGCTCTCTTCTCAAATGGGAATAAATTGGCAACAATTTATGGATATGGGTAGAGAAAATCCGGGCTCGAATGAGCGTTTCTCTATGAGTGTTTTTGCTCTGAATACAGCACAAGAAGCCAACGGTGTTAGTAAATTGCACGGCGATGTTTCACAAGTTATGTTCCAGCCTTTATGGAAAGGATACTTCCCTGAAGAATTGCATGTGAGTTACGTAACAAACGGTGTGCATTTGCCAACATGGGCATCATCTGCAACCAAAATAATGTTTGAAAGAAATTTCGATGAAAATTTCTATAACGACCAGTCGAACACCGATATCTGGAAGAAGATATATGATATCAGCGACGATAAGATTTGGGGCTTACGTATGCTCCTAAAAGAGAAACTGGTTGAATATATCCGCAAAGAGTTTACTGACGGATGGTTGAAAAATCAGGCCGATCCTTCAAGAATTATCACAATGCTTGACGAAATAAATCCAAATGCGTTGATAATTGGATTCTCTCGTCGCTTTGCAACATATAAACGTGCACATCTGCTATTCTCAGATTTGGACAGATTAAGCCGAATCCTGAATAATCCGGAGCAGCCTGTACAATTTATTTTTGCAGGAAAGGCTCACCCTGCCGATGGTGGTGGTCAGGCACTGATTAAACATATTGTTGAGATATCTCGTCGTCCCGAGTTCTTAGGAAAAATCATTTTCCTTGAAAACTACGATATGCAGTTGGCAAAACGATTAATTTCAGGAGTTGACGTTTGGCTAAATACGCCTACTCGTAAACAAGAAGCATCAGGAACATCAGGCGAAAAAGCGTTGATGAACGGAGTTCTAAATTTCTCTGTATTAGATGGCTGGTGGTACGAAGGTTATACCGAAGGCGGAGGATGGGCTTTGACAGACAAGCGCACTTATGAAGATCAAAATTTCCAGGATGAGTTGGATGCTTCAACTATTTATGCAACACTTGAACAAGAGATTATTCCACTATATTTTGCTCGCAATAGCAATGGATACTCTCATCAGTGGGTACAGTTTATTAAAAAATCTATGTCGGAAATTGCTCCAAACTACACTACTAAACGAATGATGGATGATTATTTCGACAGATTCTATAATAAACTTGCAGAACGCTCAAAAGCATTGAAAGCCGATAATTTTGCAAAAGCTCGCGAAATTGTTGACTGGAAAGCAGATACCGCTGTAAAATGGGACAATATGGAAATTCTGAAAGTGAATTATTCACATGTGCAAGATGTTGATATCAATAATGGCGACTCAACAGTTTATGGCGAAGTTGTTATTGATAAAAAAGATATGATTGCCGACTTAGGTGTTGAGTGTGTATTGGTAGATTACGATGCAGTGGCAAATAAAACCACTTTTATTGAGTCTTATGAGTTTGATCTGGTTAAAACCGATGGTTCTAAACTCTATTTCCAAACTAAAAAAGCACTCACAAATCCGGGAACTCATCAATATGCATTACGCGTTTTCCCGAAAAACTCGGATTTACCGCACAGAATGGACTTTGCTTACGTTAAATGGATTAGCTAACTATTTATAGCTTTATCTAACAAGATATCTTTAGGAAATGGCGGATATGTCCGCCATTTCTTTTTTCATATAAAAATAGAGACGTGATAATATCACGCCTCTATAGTTAAAATCACTCTCCTAATTAAGCTGTAACTTTTACTTCTTTAATTATTTTGTCTTCTGTCGCAGATACCGTCTTTATTTTCATCGATAAAGTTTACTGCACTACCTTTTCCGTTTCTTAGACCAATTTGATCATTTTGTCTGTAGTAACGTCTGGGTGCTTTAGCCGGGTCAATATTTCTATTAACACCTCTTCCTCTGCCACCCCTAAAACCTTGTGCATTACCCTTGCGTGGTCCGCTACCATCGAAAAGTCGTTGTTTACCGTTCGCATTTTTATTGAAAGGTGTTCCATTTTCGAAATTATCGCAAATATCGTTGTTGTTATTATCGACAAATCTTGGACCTTTTTGTTGTGTTGTGGTTACTTTTTCGTTGTCTGTTTTTTGATTTTGTGCTGAAACTACACCAAGTGACAACATCATCACAATTGCTGAAATAAATAATTTTGTTTTCATTGTTGTTGTAATTTTTAAAATGTTATTATTGTTTATTCTTTAATTTCTTCTGTTTCTAAATTTAGGATAATTGCCGTTTCCTCTGTTTCTATGATATCTTATGTTTGCATTTGTTTCGCTTCCGTCTTTGAATAGCGGTGTAAAAGCTTCTTTTAGCATCTCTTGTTGCGAAGAGTCGCAAACCGACTTTACCGTCAAGTAAAACTCATTAGTTATGTTTTTAAGTTCTATATGGTGCTTGCCTATATGTGTCGATAACTCGTTAATTCTTATTGTGTCAGGGTTTGCCGAGTTTAACTCTTCAAATGTTTCTGACTTTAATGAATCTATTTCAAAAATTAACCCGTTAGCTTTATCTTGGAATTCATGATTTGCTTCTCTAAAAGCATCCATTTGTTTGTCATTGAAACCAAGCTGTTGTCTGAAAAACCTTCCGGTAAGCGGGTTTTGTCTGTTTTCGTCTAACACGATAGCTACATCATCTTTCTTATTCTTTTGGTTGTGATAGAAGATAGTACCTAAAGTTGTCAGGTTTAATATTAGCAGTAAAACGGCTACTACCCACAATATTTTATTTGTTCTATTCATAATCGTCAAAGTTGTAGTAGCTTAAGTTTTCTATCTGACTGTCATTAATATTCATCACATATTCCGGCGACTCATTTTCTATGTAATCATTACCGATTGAAATGCCCAGAAATGCAGCTATTGCAATGCTTGCCACGATTGGTACTACTCTCCAAATCGGCTGTTTTACAGTTGCAATCTCTTTCGAGTTTTCCAGCTTCGCCATTACCTTAGTGCTTAAAAAAGGATTTGGCTCAATCTCTTTTTCTCGTTGTATAAAGTCGTCTATGTATCGATTTGTTTTCATTTTGCTGCTGTTTCTATTATTTAGACAATATATATATCTATTTCCTACGGTCTTGTTCCAATTTTTTTTGAAGATTGTTTTTTGCACGCTGTAAAAGTTGTTCTATTGCACCTTCTGTTCTTTTCATTATTTGTGCAATCTCTCTTTGCGAAAGTTCCTCGTATTTGCTCAGAACGAATGCTGTTCGTTGTGATTCGGGAAGGGAATCTATAGCTTTTTTTATTCTTTCATCACGTTCTTTCATCTCTAAATCTTCCAGAGGTGTATTGTTGTCATCCGATTTATTGAAAATCTCGTCAATCGATTGCAAGAACCAGTTTTTTTTGTTTCTGTTTATAAAGTTAAGACTATTGTTTACAGTGATTCTATATATCCAGGTTGAAAACTCTGAATCTCCCTTGAATTTATGTAGAGATTGAAAAACGTTTATAAAAACTTCTTGTGTAATATCTTCGGCATCTTCTTTAGAGTGGACAAAACCCATAGCGGTACGAAATACTCTGTCTTGGTATTTCTCTATTAATTCCCTAAAAGCGTTGTTGTTACCTGCAAGGATATCTTGTATGAGTTTTGAATCTGACAAAATAAATATGTTTTATGTTTATTATTAAGACAGTTTTATTTTGGTTTTCCTACGGTTTTATTGAGAACAAGGAAAAAAGAATAAAGAGCAAAGAGTAAAGACTTTTTATTTGCGATTTCGGATTTCGTAATTTTGATTAAGTAGCTACTAATTTTAAATTAGCTGCTACTTAACTGATACAATACGGGCAATGCAGTTAAAAAAACCACAATGCCCGTAAACTTATTTAATCGCCAAAAGCCAAAAGCCAATGGCTAACGTATATTACTCAATAGCTGCTTGTGCTGCTGCTAAGCGTGCAATAGGTACACGGAAAGGTGAGCAAGAAACATAGTCTAGTCCTGCACGGTGGCAGAATTTAACTGATGAAGGTTCTCCTCCGTGTTCACCGCAAATACCGCATTTTAGAGTCGGTTTTTCAGCACGTCCTCTTTCCACAGCCAAGTTAACTAA
Source organism: uncultured Dysgonomonadaceae bacterium (assembly GCA_964346495.1). Lineage (GTDB taxonomy): Bacteria > Bacteroidota > Bacteroidia > Bacteroidales > Dysgonomonadaceae > JBGZFC01. The sequence goes on along the minus strand of CAYFUW010000005.1, from coordinate 19,293 downwards.
TTGTCCAACACCAGTTTGGTCAAGAATTGCAAACGGGTCGTGTTTCAAAATACCTTTCTCAATATACATCGGAAGGAATTTCGCTACGTCGTCGCGGCTGTAACCAAATGTCATTTGTGTCAAGTCGTTTGTACCGAATGAGAAGAAGTCTGCTTCTGCTGCTATGTGGTTCGCTGTAAGTGTAGCACGTGGAATCTCAATCATTGTACCGATATGATATTCGATAGTATCGTTATATTCTGCGAATACTTTTTCAATAGTAGCTTCGATAACATCTTTTTGTGCTTTAAACTCGTGAACGATACCTGTAAGCGGAACCATAATTTCAGGAATTGCTTTTACACCCTCTTTTTTCAGTTCTAAAGCAGCTTCCATGATAGCGCGTGTTTGCATTTCTGTAATTTCAGGATACATGTTTCCTAGACGACAGCCACGCAATCCTAACATTGGGTTAGATTCCATCAAGCCTTCTACTCTTTCATGAACCTCTTCAAATGAGATGCCCATTACTTTTGCCATTTCTTTTTGTTCTTTTTCTTCGTGCGGAACAAATTCGTGCAATGGTGGGTCAAGCAAGCGAACAGTTACCGGAAGTCCGTCCATAGCTGCGAAAATACCTTTGAAGTCTTTCTTCTGTAATGGTAGAAGTTTAGCTAATGCTGTACGGCGTCCCTCTTCGTCTTTAGCAAGAATCATTTCACGCATTGGAACGATTTTGTCTTCTTCGAAGAACATATGCTCTGTACGGCAAAGTCCGATACCTGTTGCACCGAAGTTGCGAGCAACCTCTGCTTCACGTGGAGTGTCAGCATTGGTGCGAACGTTCATGCGAGTATATTTGTCGGCAATTTTCATCAGTTCCAGGAAGTCTTCTCCTAGTTCTGCGTCTTGCGTTTTAATTTGTCCTTTGTAAACGTTTCCGGTAGTTCCGTTCAAAGAGATCCAATCACCCTCTTTCAACTCTTGACCGTGAATAGTTATTGTTCTATCTCTATAGTTGATAACAACACCGTTAGCTGCAGAAACGCAACATTTACCCATACCGCGAGCAACAACAGCTGCGTGGGATGTCATACCTCCGCGAGCAGTAAGGATACCTTCAGCAGAAGCCATACCTCTAAGGTCTTCAGGAGATGTTTCGATACGGCAAAGGATTACTTTTTTACCCTCTTTTGCCCAGTTTTCAGCATCATCGGCATGGAAAACGATTTGTCCTGCAGCAGCTCCGGGTGATGCGGGCAATCCGTTTGTAATTGGTTTGCTTTCTGCCAATACTTTTTTGTCGAATACAGGGTGTAACAGTTCGTCAAGTTTTTCCGGTTCGCAACGTAGTAGTGCTGTTTTTTCGTCGATATATCCTTGGTGAAGCATATCGATAGCAATTTTAATCATCGCCGCACCTGTACGTTTACCGTTACGGGTTTGCAAAATCCACAATTTACCGTCTTGGATGGTAAACTCAAGGTCTTGCATATCTTTAAAGTAGTCTTCTAGTTTTTGTTGTACTTCGATAAGTTCTGCAGCACACTCGGGCATAACCTCTTCCAATGATGGGAAGTTAGCAGCGCGATCTTCTTCAGATACACCTTGCAATTTAGCCCAACGACGTGAACCTTCTAAAGTAATTTCTTGCGGTGTACGTACTCCTGCTACAACGTCTTCACCTTGTGCATCGATTAGATATTCTCCGTTGAAAATGTCTTCTCCTGTTGCAGAGTCGCGAGTGAAAGCAACACCTGTACCCGATGTTTTACCCATATTTCCGTAAACCATAGCTTGTACGTTAACTGCAGTACCCCATTCGTCAGAGAAGTTATTCATTTTACGATAAAGAACAGCGCGTTCGTTCATCCAGCTATCAAATACTGCACAGATAGAACCCCAAAGTTGTTCCCAGGCACTTTCCGGGAAGTCACTTCCTGTTTGTTCTTTAACTGCAGCTTTAAAGCGTTTAACCAACTCTTTTAGGTCCTCAACGGTAAATTCTGTATCTAATGTAATACCTTTTGCTTCTTTCATCTCTTCCATTATATCTTCAAATGGGTCGATGTCGTCTTTGCTTTCGGGTTTCATTCCGAGAACAACGTCACCATACATTTGTACGAAACGACGGTAAGAGTCCCAAGCGAAACGCTCATTACCTGATTTTTTCGCGATTCCTTCAACAGCATCGTCATTTAAACCAAGGTTTAGAACTGTGTCCATCATACCGGGCATCGAAACGCGAGCACCAGAGCGTACAGAAACTAAGCAGGGATTCTCTTTGTCACCGAATTTAGCACCCATCAACTCTTCGATGTTTGCGATTGCTTTTTCCACTTCGGGTTTAAGAAGTTCAACAACATGATCTTTGCCATATTTGTTGTATTCGCTACAAACTTCTGTAGTAATGGTAAATCCCGGAGGTACCGGAACGCCAATTAAATTCATTTCAGCAAGGTTAGCACCTTTACCACCCAGCAGATTTCTCATATCTGCACGTCCTTCAGCTTGTCCGTTACCGAAGGTATAAACTCTTTTTGTGTTCATTGTTTTTAAAAAATTTATATTTTTTGTGTTTATTATTTTGTTTTATATGTTGATTTTTAGAAACTGTACAAAAATAGCAAAAAAATTGATATTTTCTATATAAAGTTCTGTTATTATTGCTTTTGCATTGACTTTTCGAGTATTTCCTGCTTGTCTTTAGCTAAGTTGTTATCTATACTTTGTTTCTCTTTTTCATTATTTTTTTTGCCTATAAAAATATTGTAAAGTTGTATATTATTGAATTGTCTTAAGCAGTCCTGCAGTTTTACAAATCCTATTACTTCGCGAATTGTATCATTAATTATCAATGTGTCTCGATTATATTTGATATATTTTTGTCCGTTTATGATATATTTTTGGTTGTGTAATATTGCTTTTGTTTTATAAATAGTTGTGTCCTTGTATTGCAATATTAGGGCAGCAACCAAATTTGGTTGTATATGTTGTGGAATACCAATTGCATCGAAAGAAAAATCAATGTTGTTTTGCTCAATATTTTCTGTAATATAATCCGAATCTAATCTGAATCGGAAGCCATTTTGTGAACTCACTTCATTGAATGAGTATATTTGCGGTATATAATCGTCAGATATAAACCGGGATGCAGAAATAATATGTTGTGAAGACTCTTTGCTGATTTGTAGTTGAAGAGCCTCTTGTTCTCGTTTTAACCGTGACTTTACCGAATCGTTGATTCTTAAATATACATCTGCTCTGTCTGAATACCATGCCAATGAGCTATCCCATTGAGATTGTGTTACGTTATGTTTTTTGAAAACCTGACTGATTAATGCCTCTTTTTTTTGTGGAGTATCGAAATTTTGAAAATCATTGTCAATCATTGCTTCAGCAATGTATATATCGTACAGCAGACTTTCCATACTTTTTTTGCTCAGTACCTCTTTCGGTCGACTGCAACAAATGAAAGAGATGCCGAGTGTAATAAAGAGTGTGAAATAAACAGCGGTTTTACGATTCACTAATGGTCGCTTTTAGGATTTTTGTTCTTCTTTTTGTAGTTCTAATTCCTCTTTCTCCTTTTTTGATAAAAGTGAGTAAGAGAGAGTTTTTCGATAAAAGAGTATCAAAAGAACTACCCCTATAGAGATGGCAGAGTCAGCAACGTTGAATATAAACCGGAAAAACAAGAACTCTTTTCCTCCCACAAAAGGCATCCAATTGGGATAAGTGCCTTCTATAAGCGGAAAGTAGAGCATGTCAACAACTTTTCCGTGCAATAATGATTCATAACCTTCTCCCCAGGGAACAAAACTTGCTACGTGTCCCGGATAGCTTGCTTCGAATATCATTCCATAGAAAACGCTATCGTTAATATTGCCAAACGCTCCGGCTAATACCAATGAAATGCAGGCTATAAAGCCTATTTTGTACTTCTCTTTAACTATTCGGAACAGATAGATAGTAATTAAAATTACAGCAATAATTCTGAACAGTGATAAAAACAGTTTGCCAATGGCCTCAATACCAAATGCCATGCCGTTGTTTTCTACGAAATAGATTTTAAACCAGCTGGTTACATCTATCATGTCGTAGAGTGCCATGTGGGTTTTCACCCAAATTTTGCTTGCTTGATCGGCAAAAAGAACTGCTACGATAACCAAAACAGCTATCAATCCTTTTTTTGTAGTATCACTCATTAGTTTCGCCATTTGACAGCACAAAAGAGTTAGAAACGGAAAATTTCTTTTCCGTTTCGACTCTGTATTGTGATAATTTCAATATCATTGTTTATATACAATCAGCTTGTTTTGCTATTCCTTAACTTCTGCCTTCTTTTGCTTCTATACTTAATGTTGCATGTGGAACAGCGCGAAGTCTCTCTTTAGGGATAAGCTTACCCGTTTCACGACACACTCCGTAAGTTCCGTTCTCGATACGTACTAGCGCAGCTTGTAAGTTTTGGATGAACTTCATTTGGCGTTGTGCCAAACGTCCTGCTTCTTCTTTAGAAAGTGTAGATGCACCTTCTTCCAAAACTTTAAAGGTTGGCGAAGTGTCAACTGTATCATTTCCGTCGGAATTCATTACTGCGGCACGATAATTTTCGTATTCTGCCTTAGCAACTTCTAGCTTCTGATTTATGATTTCGCGAAACTCTTCCAATTCTTCCTCTGAATATTTTGTTTTTTCACTCATAATATCCGGTTTTTTAAGTGGTTTATGCTTATTATTGCAGAGAAAACACGCGGTTTTCATCTTTTGTTCAAAGATAAGAATAAAGTGTGAATTTTCAATTATTTTTTCTCGATACTTATTCCTAATGCTATTTCATCAATTTCAATCTCATCTTCAAGTTGCTCATTTGTTATTTGAATACTGTCTGCCAACACTTGAGACTGAATATATTCTGAAAAGTCGTTTACAGCTTCATCGAACATTTCGTTTGATGAGATTCTTACAGTTATTCTGTCGGTAATTTCAAAATCTTTGGCTTTGCGAAGGTTTTGAATGCGATTCACAAACTCACGGGCGATACCCTCTTTTCTGAGTTCGTCTGTTACGGTAATGTCAAGCGCAATAGTCAGTCGTCCTTCGTTACCTACGAGCCATCCGGGAATATCTTCCGAAATGATTTCAACATCCGAAGTTTCAATATTTATCTCTTCTCCTGCAATTTCAAAAGAGATGTTTCCGTTTTTCTCCAATTCATTTATTTGGTCTTGCGACATCTCCTGAATTTGAGCAGCAACCTGTTTCATCAGTTTACCATATTTCGGTCCCAGTTTTTTGAAATCGGGTTTTACGCTTTTCACCAACATGTCGTTTGCAGAATCCACAAATTCTATCTCTTTAACGTTCACTTCGCTAAGGATAAGCGATTGAACTGCCTCAACATTTGCTTGCTGTTTCTGGTCGGCAACCGGAATTAATATTCTCGATAGCGGTTGTCTAACTCTTAAATTTTCTTTGCGACGCAATGCTAAAACGATAGATGATGCAGTTTGAGCCAGGTACATCTGTTCTTCAAGTTCAGCATCTATTATCTCTTCATTTACAGTTGGGAAATCCATCAAGTGAATAGAGTCAAATGCCTGACTATTGGTTGCTTGTGTCAAATCGAGATATAATCTGTCGGCATAGAATGGTGCAATTGGCGCCATTAGTTTTGCTATGGTTATCAAGCATTCGTACAGAGTTTGATATGCCGAAAGCTTGTCGTCTGTCATCTCGCCACCCCAGAAACGTTTTCTGTTCAAGCGAACATACCAGTTACTTAAGTTATCGTTTACGAAATCGTTTATTGCGCGTCCTGCTCTGGTTGGTTCGTAGTTGTCAAAAGAAGAATCAACCTCTTTTATAAGTGAATTTAGCAACGATAGAATCCATCTGTCAATTTCGGGACGTTTTTCGTGCTCAATTTGCGGGTATTGATTGTGGAAATCATCCACATTTGCATAAAGAGCAAAGAACGAATAGGTGTTGTAAAGTGTTGCGAAGAATTTACGACGCACCTCTTCAACTCCTTCTATATCGAATTTCAGATTATCCCACGGTGCTGCATTGGTAATCATGTACCAACGAAGTGGGTCTGAGCCATATTTCTCTATTGTTTCAAACGGGTCAATGGCATTGCCCAGGCGTTTCGACATTTTATTTCCGTTTTTGTCGAGAACCAGTCCGGTTGAAATCACATTTTTGAATGATACACTATCTTTTACCATTGTACTGATGGCGTGTAGAGTAAAGAACCAACCGCGTGTTTGGTCAACACCTTCTGCAATAAAATCGGCAGGGAAAACCTTAGCGAAATTTTCTTCCGAAATGTGTGGATAGAAGAATTGTGCAAAAGGCATTGCTCCACTGTCAAACCAAACGTCAATAAGGTCCGGTTCGCGATGCATCGGTTGTCCATCGTCCGAAACCAACACAATATTGTCCACATATGGGCGGTGCAGGTCTATTTTTTCGTATTCCAATTCTTTGTAATCATCTACGGTTACTCCTTCCCAGGGAAGTTCTGTCATTACTCCCGCTTCGATAGCTTTGCGCATTTCATCGAAAAGCTCTTTTACCGAGCCTATACATTTTTCCTGTTTACCATCTTCGGTACGCCAAATTGGTAGCGGTGTTCCCCAATAGCGGCTACGGCTTAAGTTCCAGTCTTGCAGGTTTTCGAGCCATTTACCGAATCGACCTGTTCCGGTTGACTGTGGCTTCCAGTTTATGGTGTCGTTCAACTCCATCATACGCTCTTTGCAAGCTGTAGTGCGAATAAACCAACTATCGAGAGGATAGTAAAGTACAGGTTTGTCGGTACGCCAGCAGTGTGGATAACTGTGCACGTGTCTTTCTATACGGAAAGCACGATTTTGTAGTTTTAGCATTACGGACAGATGAACATCAAGCGTGTCGTCATTGTCTGTAAGAGTCTCGTCGTATGAGTTTTTAACAAAACGTCCTGCAAACTCTTTGTATAGCTCTACATTGACATTTTCACGAACAAATTCTTCGTCTAAGTCTTCTATACGATAGAATTTTCCGGTTAAATCAACCATCGGGCGAATACTTCCCTCCTTGTCAATTAGTGTAAGTCCTGAAACATTATGTTCTTTTCCAACTTTAGCGTCGTCGGCACCAAATGTGGGTGCTATATGAACAATTCCTGTTCCGTCTTCGGTAGTTACAAAATCTCCCGTTACTACTTTGAAAGCGTTATCAGATGTTTTTACCCATGGGAATAACTGTTCATACTCAATTCCAGCCAGCTCTGAACCTTTCCAAACTTTATCTAAAACGCGGAAAGGAACAGCTTTGTCGCCCTCTTTATAATCTTCAAGATTTAATCCTGCATTTTTTTCAGAAAAATAGACTCCAAGCAAATTTTTAGCCAAAACAGCAGTCATTGGTTTGCTTGTATAAGGATTGTATGTTTGAACAGCAACATATTCAATATTCGGTCCCATCGCCAAAAGCACATTCGATGGCAATGTCCACGGTGTGGTTGTCCATGCAAGGAAAAATGGCTCACCAAAATCGCTCCATTCGGGTAGTGGATTTTTAATTTTGAATTGTGCTGTACATGTAGTGTCTCTTACATCACGATAGCATCCAGGTTGGTTCAATTCGTGAGTGCTCAGTCCTGTTCCTGCTGCAGGCGAATAGGGCTGTATGGTGTATCCTTTGTAGAGATATCCTTTATTATAGATATCTTTGAGCAAGTACCAAAGTGTTTCGATGTAACGGTTGTCGTAGGTAATATACGGGTCGTTCATATCTACCCAATAACCCATTTTGCGGGTAAGATCTTCCCATTCTTTGGTGTATTTCATCACCTCGGTACGACAAGCTGAATTGTACTCATCTACAGAAATCTTTTTACCGATATCTTCTTTGGTAAAACCAAGCGATTTTTCAACACTTAGCTCCACCGGAAGTCCGTGTGTATCCCATCCAGCTTTTCTGTTTACCAGAAAGCCTTTCATGGTTTTGTATCTACAAAATATATCTTTTATAGAGCGTGCAATCACGTGGTGAATTCCGGGCATTCCGTTAGCCGACGGTGGACCTTCGTAAAACACAAATTCGGGATTTCCCTGACGTATTTCTAAACTTTTGTGGAATACGTCTTTTTCGTCCCACTCTTTCAGTAATTCTTTGTTGATTTCTGATAAGTTTAATTGATTGTATTCGGTGAATTTCTTGCTCATTTTCAATGTTTTTATACCTCTTGTAAATTTTGACTGCAAAGGTAGTAAAAAATTGAGAAATATAATAATAATGTATTAGTGAATTTGTTGGCTGTTTTTGGGTGTTAAAGTCAAATTTTCAGTGCAATTATCCAATAATTAACTAATTTAATATTACTTTTGTATTTACACGTATAAGTTTGAGTTACAATAGTAGTAGTTGAGAGTTGTGAGTGTTGCGGGATAAGAGTTGCGTGTTGCGTGTTACGGGTTGCGGGATACGAGTTACAGGGTTCATGTTGCGTCGTACGTTTTTAGGATGTCATTTCGAACGCAGTGAGAAATCTGTTTGTTTTGTCATGCGTTTATAATTTACTATTTCTGACACCATACGAAAGGGTTATTGTTTAAGCGACAAATAATCGTAAATCCGAAATCTAAATTCGTAAATAATATAAAGTCTTGTCTCTACCATCTAACAAAGAATTAGACCTATGAATGAAAATAAAAAAGTAGAAAAAAAGAAGAAAAACTTTATTGCAAAAATAAATATCAGAATCAAGTATTGGATACAATTTTTGACTCACGATATTTGGCGATTGAGTGCTGAAAACTTTTCAAATAAAAGGAATATTTTTCATAATATACTGAAGGTGATAGTCCTGACGGTAAGGAATATTCAGGAGCAAAATCTTGCAGCAAGCGCACGTTCTCTCACCTACAGAACAATCTTATCAATAGTGCCTGTTTTGGCTGTGCTTTTCGCGATAGCACGTGGTTTTGGTTTTGAGAATATTGTTGAAAGTCAACTTTTCGAATATTTAGGTGGTCATAATAAGACTACAATGGCGGTTATCAATTTTATAAACAATTCGCTGCAACATGCTCAGGGTGGACTTTTCGCAGGTGTCGGTATAGCATTGCTTCTGTACACTATTATTATTCTTTTCGTTGATATAGAAAACAGTTTTAATAGAATTTGGCAGATATCTTCCGCCAGAAAAATTCAACGTAGAATAACCGACTATTTTGCAATTGTATTGCTTTTACCAATTTTTGTTTTAGTCCAAAGTTCTATAAATATTTTTATAACCTCTTCCGCAAGTTATTTTGACAGGATAGGTTTTATTTTTAGTCCGCTTATTAATTTTCTGTTCAATTTAATTCCATTTCTTTTTGTTATTGTTATACTTACAATTGTTTATAAATATATTCCGAATGTTAAAGTGAAGTTCTTAAATGCATTGATTGGAGGAGTTGTTGCAGGTACGGCTTTACAGATATTCCAGATGATTTATTTGAATGGGCAGTTGTGGATTACAAAATATAATGCAATTTATGGAACTTTTGCTGCTATACCTTTGCTTTTGCTATGGTTGCAACTCTCTTGGTTTATAGTTCTTATAGGTGCAACTTTGTCATATTCTTCTCAAAACCTGAACAAGTTTTTATTCGAAAAAGAGACAAAAAACATCAGCAGAAGGTATAGAGATTTTTTCACAATAACCGTTATGTCTGCTATTGTTAAGCAATTTGTGAATGGTGACAAGTCGCTGACGCCCAATCAGATTTCGTATAGGTGTAAAATTCCGCTACGATTAACCAATGATATTCTTGATGAGCTACAAGATATAAAGTTGGTGCTGCCTACACCAATAGACAATGATGTGCGAAATATGGCTTATCAGCCTGCAATCGATGTAAATTCTATTTCTGTAAATACTCTTATCTCTAAAATCGACAAAAAAGGCTCCGAAGATTTTCTTATAGATGTGAATGGAAAGTATGCTTCATATTGGGAGGCTTTAGAGAAGACAAGAATGAGTTTGCAGGACAAAGATGGAGATATGCTATTGAAAGACTTGTAGGTTATTAATGTTTAAAGTGAAATGGGTTAATCTAATAGCATAAATTTTGTTTTCGATATATTCTGTTTCATCTCTTCACGTATCAATCTGGCATCTTCTCCGCACAATTCGGAAAGATAATCCCAGAATCTATCGTCATGGCTCAAATATCTTCTGTGAGCCAACTCATGAAGTATTATATAGTCGATATATCTTTCTTCCAGAAGCATTAGGTATAGAGAGTAATTGATGATGCCATAACTTGAGCAGCTTCCCCATCTTCCTACACTACTATTAATTTTAACCTTTGCAACTTCCAGCCCTAATTCTTTGGCAAAATCCATTGTCTTTTTTGGCAATACACGTTTTGCTTCTTTTCGAAGTACAGTCCTAATCATCTCTTTAATTTTTTTCTGAACCGTACTCTCTTTAATATCAATAGATTCAGGCACAGATATTGACAAAGTTCCATTGGCTAATGTCATTTTTATTTTTTCATCAAACAGCGATGTTCTGCAAATCTTAACAGAAAATGTAAGGGATTTTATTTCCGTGTTTTCATCTATTGTAGGTCTGATTAGAGGCTTTAGTTTCAAAAGGTTAGATTTGTTTCTTTCAATTATTTCGGGTAGTTTGTCATGCGGAAAGTCTGTAGGAACAGTTACTAAATAATAATCCTGTCTCCTTGACACGGTGTTTTTTCTTTTCCTGCCGTCCTGTTTAACAATTATTTTTCCTAAATCTTTATCGAAATATTCATACATAGTGCAAATATACAAATTTACTGAAAACTCATAACTAAAATTAAAACTGTTTCTATAACTACGAAACATTGTTTATCTTTGCGACGATATTCAGAATCTGCTTTTATGAAATTGATACGCTCATTTGAAGATATTGGGGAATATGTTTTGCTTATGAAAGAAACATTAGCCCCGCCGGATAGAATTCGCGAGTTTTTAAAAGAGTTTGGTAAAGAGATTTATAAACTTGGTGTGAACTCTATTTGGCTAGTTATTGTGATATCATTTTTCATAGGTGCGGTTATCGTTATGCAGATAGCCGTGAATGTTGATGTGCCGTTTCTGCCCCGATTTACAATTGGTTTCGTATCGAGAGAGATAATTCTGCTTGAGCTGTCATCGACTATACTTTGTTTGCTTTTAGCCGGGAAGGTCGGCTCTAATATAGCTTCGGAAATTGGTACAATGCGCATTACCGAGCAAGTAGATGCTTTGCAGATAATGGGTGTGAATGCTGCTAACTATCTTATTTTACCAAAAATAATGGCTTTTGTCGTATTTATGCCTGTTTTGGTTGTTTTTAGTATGTTTCTGGCTATGGTTGGTGGTTATGTGCTTTGTATTTTAACATCCACACCAACAGTTGAAACATATATCTACGGTATTCAATTCTATTTTAAAGATTATTTTGTTTGGGCTTCCATTGCAAAATCTATGATATATGGTTTTATAATTGCTTCGGTATCCGCTTTTCACGGATATAGAGTAAAAGGTGGAGCAACAGAAGTGGGTATGGCAAGTACTAATTCTATAGTGATAAATAATATTCTGATTTTGCTTACCGACCTGATGTTCACTCAATTGGTAATGGCTTAATAACGGAGATTGGCAGATGATAGAGGTAGTAAATTTGGTTAAGGAGTTTGAAGGCAGAGTTGTTCTCGACAACATCTGCACTACCATGAAGCAAGGAGCCGTGAATATGATTATAGGGCGAAGCGGATCTGGTAAAACCGTAATGTTGAAGTGTATTATCGGACTGATTAAGCCTACATCGGGTTCTATAAAGTTTGACGGGAAAAACATTCATGATTTAAAGCCCAAAGAACTAAAATTGCTACGCCGCGATATTGGTATGCTTTTCCAGGGGTCAGCTCTTTTCGACTCTAAAACCGTACTCGAGAATGTGATGTTCCCGCTTGATATGTTTTCCAGAAAAAACCTGAGAGAGCGTCGAAAACATGCCGAATTCTGTTTGGAAAGAGTAAACTTGTCACACGCAGCCAATCTGTATCCTTCTGAAATTAGTGGTGGAATGATGAAGCGTGTAGCTATTGCGCGTGCTATATCTTTGAATCCACGTTATCTGTTTTGTGATGAGCCAAACTCGGGACTCGACCCTAAAACGTCGCAATTGATAGACGAACTTATTTTAGATATTACCAAAGATTACGGCATTACTTCAATTGTTGTATCTCACGATATGAACTCGGTAGTTAATATTGGTGATAATATTATCTTTCTAAACGAAGGTGTAAAAGCCTGGGAAGGTAACAAATCGGAAGTTATGAATACCGATAACGAGGCTCTGAACGAGTTTGTATTTGCATCTGATCTATTTAAGAAGATTAGAGAAATCGACAAATCTGCAAAGCTATAGAAGGAATAAACCACTTTCGATTCATCTATCCCATTTAAATTATTATAAATATTCAACAAACGGACTTTTAGCCACTGGTTGTTGTGATAATAATCATTCAACCTATTTTTCTGACTCTTCCTTAGCCTTAAACGCCATTCCGTAAAATTTTATCTGCTTTATCACGGCAAGCAAGCCATTGGCACGAGTTGGAGACAGGTGGTCTGTTAAACCTATTTCTTTAATAAAATGCAGGTCGGTAGCAATAATTTCGTCGGGTGTTCTGCCGTTAAATACTCGTAATACCAAAGCCAGCAATCCTTTTACTATAATAGCATCGCTTTCTGCTTCGAAAAAAAGTTTACCATCTTTATACTCAGTGTGTAACCAAACTCTGCTTTGGCATCCTTCGATAATATTTTCAGGTGTTTTATATTTATCATCCAGACCTTCCAGCTGATTTCCCTGCTCAATAATCAGAGCGTATTTATCCATCCAGTCGGTAAAGGTGGAAAATTCTTCAATTATCTCTTGTTGTATTTCGTTTGTTGTTTTCATTGTTTTGTTGTTACGGGTTACGTATTGCGTGGTTATTTTAATTATTCCACCTACGCAACTGTCCCCTTTGCCAAAGGGGACGAGCGAAGCGGAGGGGTTGTTTTAACTGTTTCTACGCCATGATTTGAATTGACTCAAAAGGTTGCCCCTTATTTTCTGATTCTGACACCACGCGAAAGGATTCGCGTGGGAGCAACAAGAAAAAACCAAATCTGCAATTACTAATAACTTTACCCGAAGGGTAATATTTTCATAACCGTATGCAAGCGAGGAACGAGCGCAGCTTACGGAAACGACATACTCAAAACATCTGCCTGAAAGGCAGTACTAATCGCAGCGTTATAAATATTGAGTTTTTAATCGCAGCTCCGAAACTAATGGTCTTGTGTCTTGTTTCTTGCATCTTATGTCTATTTAACGAAGGCATAGCCATCGTCTCCTGCACAACCTAAAATAAGAATAAACAAAGTTCCGAACAAATTTGTTTGTCGGAACTTTGTACTATTTACATATGTCTTTAATTATTATTAATCTTCCAAAAAGTTAGGATACATATAATCTGTTGCAGGAACAAATGTCTCTTTAATTGTTTGTGGAGAAACCCAACGCAACAAGTTAAAGATAGAACCTGCTTTATCGTTTGTGCCCGAACCACGACCACCGCCAAATGGTTGTTGGTCAACAACTGCACCTGTTGGTTTATCGTTGATATAGAAGTTTCCTGCAGTGTGTGTCAATCTTGTAGTCATGCGTTCGATTGCAGCACGGTCGGCAGAGAAAATAGCACCTGTAAGAGCGTAGTCTGTTGTGGTGTCAAGAATATCCATAGTTTCGTCGAGTTTTTCGGGTTCATATACATAAACTGTAAGAACCGGTCCGAAAAGTTCTTCGCGCATAGTTACATAATCAGCTTTTTTTGCTAAAATAACAGTCGGATGTATAAAATATCCTTCCGATTTATCATAGTGTCCACCCATAATAACTTCTGCATCGGGCGAGTTTTTAGCGTCATCGATATATTTTGCCAGTTTATCGAAAGACTCTTCGTCGATAACCGCATTCACGAAATTGGTGAAATCATCTACCGGTCCGGTTTTGATTTTCGCCAAATCAGCTTCCATATATGCTTTTACATCATTCCAAATATTTGAAGGGATGTATGCACGTGACGCAGCCGAACATTTTTGTCCTTGATATTCAAAAGCACCGCGAACCAACGCTGTTGCTACCTGTTTTGCATCGGCAGTATGGTCAGCTAAAACGTAGTCTTTACCACCTGTTTCACCAACAATGCGTGGATAAGATTTGTATTTTGAAACGTTTCTTGAGATAGTTTCCCACATGCTGTTGAATACGCCTGTTGAACCCGTAAAGTGCAATCCTGCAAATTCACGATGGTTGAAAATAACATCGGCAGCATCTTGTCCGCCAACATAAACCAGGTTGATAACGCCATCGGGCAATCCTGCCTCTTTCAACACTTTCATAATCAGATGTGCAGAGTAAACCGCAGTTTTCGAAGGTTTCCAAACAACCGTATTACCCATCAATGCCGGTGCACCGGGAAGGTTTCCTGCAATAGATGTGAAGTTGAACGGAGTTAGTGCGAAAACAAATCCTTCCAATGGACGCCAAACTGTTCTGTTCCAAACGCCTGGAGCCGAATTTGGTTGCATTGCGTACATGTCGTACATGTTTTTCACGTTGAAACGTAAAAAGTCGATATATTCACAAACAGCGTCAATTTCTGATTGGAAAGCATTTTTTGACTGACAAATCATTGTTGTCGCGTTAAATTCGTAGCGATAAGGACCTGCAATAAGCTCAGCTGCTTTCAAGAAGATAGCAGCACGGCTTTCCCAATGCATAGCTTCCCATGCCGGTTTAGCTTTAAGTGCAGCATTGATAGCCATTTCCACGTGACTTTTATCACCTTGATGATAGTGCCCCAACAGGTTTTTGTGGTTGTGTGGTGGGCGAATATCATACAACTTATTTGTACGAACTTCTTTCCCGTCGATAATCATAGGGATATCCAATCCGCCTTTGTTCAATTCCGCTAATTTAGCTTGTAGAGCTTTTCTTTCTGTTGAACCCGGAGCGAAGCTGGAAACAGGTTCGTTTTGTACATTTGGTAATTTATAAATTCCTTTTGGCATAATTATTAATATTTATTTTGTTATTATTTTTATATTTGCAGATATTTTATTTCGATTTTATCGGAGAACAAATATACAAAAAAACTGATAATATTTCTACTACATTATCAAAAAAAAGAACAACTTATAATTAATTGACATATTGACTACTTTGGATGAGCAAAAGCAGACCATATAGAGATTTTTCAGAATATTTATCCCAAAGATTTCCATATAAAGTGCAAAAAATTTCCGTCAATGCCGGATTTACTTGCCCAAATCGTGATGGAACAAAAGGTCGTGGTGGTTGTACCTATTGCAATAACCAGAGTTTTAGTCCCGGATATGGAACTCCTTCAAAAACCGTTTCGCAACAGTTGGAAGATGGGATTCAGTTTTTTTCGAGGAAGTATCCTTCAATGAAATATATCGCATATTTTCAATCATATACTAATACTTATGGAGAAATCGAAAAAATTATCTCTCTGTACGAAGAGGCTCTTGCTTATCCCGATGTTGTTGGATTGATAGTCGGCACACGTCCCGATTGTATGCCGGATGAATTGCTCGCTTATTTTCAGAAAAAAAGTGAGGAGACATTGGTTTTTGTTGAGTATGGAGTGGAGAGCACACTTAATAAGACTCTTGAACGAATAAACCGCCAGCACACTTGGGAAGAGTCGGTTGAGGCTATTGTGAAAACTGCCGAAAAAAATATTCCCGTTGGTGCTCATTTGATTTTGGGATTGCCGGGCGAGAGTAGGGACGATATATTTTCTCATGCCGATAAATTGTCGCAACTTCCAATAACCAGCCTGAAACTTCATCAACTGCAAATTATTAAAGGGACGGTTATGGCTCACGAATACAAGCAAAATCCGGAATCGTTTCATCTGTTTGAACTGCCGGAGTATATCGATTTATGCGTTTCGTTTGCCGAAAGATTAAATCCGGATATTTATATCGACCGTTTTGCATCCCAATCTCCAAAACAACTTCTTATCGCACCCGATTGGGGGATTAAAAACTATGAATTGACTGCCAAAATCGTAAAAAGATTTGAGGAGAAGGGGAGTTGGCAAGGGTTTTTTTTAGAATAAAGAGAAAAGATTTTTTAGACACAAGACACAAGAGGCAAGACTTTCGTCGGAGGGATTTGTAATCCCGACATATTTTGTTTAGAACTAATTTCTCGCAAAGTTCGCAAAGGAAAATCGCAAAGTTGATTTGTCATTATTGATAAAACGGCATAGATAAATTAGTAATTTGTAATTTTAATTTGTAATTTCCCTACCAACATTATATATTTCCGTTTTATCCTTATCTTTGCATCAATCAAAAGTAAAACGAAATATGTCCAAAACCTACCAACTTACCGATTTCCTGCCCACCACTCAAAAAGAGATGAATTTGAGAGGTTGGGATGAGGTAGATGTTGTGTTTTTCTCCGGCGATGCGTATATCGACCATCCATCGTTTGGCACTGCGGTTATCGGGCGATTGTTGGAGAGTTTGGGTTTGCGTGTGGCGATTGTGCCGCAGCCGAATTGGCGAGACGATTTGCGCGATTTTAAGAAATTGGGTGTTCCGCGTATGTTTTTTGCAGTAACGGCAGGTGTAATGGATTCTATGATTAACAGATATACCGCCAACAAAAGACTGCGTTCCAGTGATGCTTATACTCCCGACGGACGAGCCGATATGCGTCCCGACAGAGCCACAACGGTTTATTGCAATATTTTGAAAAAACTATATCCCGATGTTCCGATTATTATCGGTGGGGTGGAGGCGTCGTTGCGACGTGTTACGCACTACGACTATTGGGATGATGCGCTTAATAAAACAATTCTTGCCGATACCGGAGCCGATTTGTTGGTTTACGGAATGGGTGAACTGCCGCTTACACAGATTGTTCGTGAAATGCAGAGCGGAAAGTTGGTTTCGGAAATTCGTGATGTACCGCAAACAGCTTTTTTGACAGATAAAGATAGCTTGCCCGAAAACGAATCGGGAAACGATATTCGTCTCTTTTCGCACGAAGAGTGCTTGAAAGACAAATTGAAACAGGCAAAAAACTTTCGTGTGGTGGAAGAGCAATCCAATATGATGCACGCATCTCGTATTTTGCAAGATGTGGGTAAACAAACGTTGGTGGTAAATCCGCCATTTCCGCCAATGACAGAATCGGAGATTGATGCTTCATTTGAGTTGCCATACACCCGATTGCCACATCCAAAATACAAAAACAAGCATATCGCCGCTTACGAAATGATAAAATTTTCGCTAAATCTGCATCGGGGATGTTTTGGCGGATGTGCTTTCTGTACTATTTCGGCTCATCAGGGCAAATTTATCGCATCGCGCTCGAAGAAATCGATTATCGAAGAAGTAAAAAAAATCATTGAAATGCCAGATTTTAAGGGTTATATCAGCGATTTGGGCGGACCATCGGCAAATATGTACAAAATGGGTGGACGAGATTTGACGATTTGTGAAAGGTGTAAACGTCCGTCGTGTATCCATCCTAAAGTGTGCCCAAATCTAAATATCGACCACTCTCCTTTATTGGATATTTATCGTTCGGTTGATGCATTGCCGGGCGTTAAGAAATCGTTTATCGGTAGTGGTGTGCGTTACGATATGCTGCTTCACAAAAGCGACGATAAAAAAGCGAACGAATCGGCACGTGAATACACTCGTGAACTAATTGAAAATCATGTTTCGGGAAGATTGAAAGTTGCACCCGAACATACTTCGGACAGAACTCTCAACATAATGCGAAAGCCATCGTTTCGTATGTTTTACGATTTTAAGCGTATTTTCGATGATGTAAACCGAAAAGAGAATCTTAATCAGCAGATTATACCATATTTTATCTCATCGCATCCCGGCTGTACCGAAGAGGATATGGCAGAATTGGCTGCAATTACCAAAAATCTGAATTTTCGTTTGGAGCAGGTGCAGGATTTCACGCCTTCGCCTATGACGCTCGCTACAGAAATGTACTATACCGGTTATCACCCATACACATTAGAACCAGTCTATACAGCCAAAACACAACAAGAGAAACTTGCTCAACGCCAATTCTTCTTTTGGCATGAACGCAAAAACAAAGGACAAATCATAGCCAGGCTAAAACGCATTAATCGTCTTGACCTTATCAAGAAACTCTACCCAAAAGGTTAAACAAAGTTAAAGTTTGAAATATTCTTACTTTTTGATGCAACGTTTTTGCATTTTACACATCTTATATATACAAAGTAAAATTATTATATGAAAAAGACTGTTTTTTTATTAGGAATATTATTCTGTATCTCTATCGCACTAGTATCATGCGATGACAAAGATGGACATTCTTTGGGAGATTTCAAAGTTGATATAGCTACTGTTGATTCTCTAAGTAGCGATACCTATGCTTTGATATTGAACAATGGCGATAAGCTTTGGCCTGCAGCGGCAGATGTAGCTTATTTTCCAAAAAGCAATCAGCGAGTATTTGTAAATTATACCATTTTGTCAGGTCAACAAGGTGAGTATGCTAATTATGTGAAAGTTAATGACATTTGGAATATTTTGACAAAGAGTGTTGTTGACTTAGATGTAAATAATGCGGATGAAATTGGTGATGATCCGGTAGAGTTGAATGGTATGTGGATAGGCGGTGATTATTTGAATGTTGACTTCTCTTTTAATTATGGAGGAGTTCGCCCACATTTTCTTAACCTGGTAAACAATACATTAAATCTGGATAATACGGAGGATGATGTTATTGAACTGGAGTTTAGACATAACTCTTACGGAAGCACAAGTGCGATATTGGTAGGAGGGTTTGTCTGTTTCGATTTAAAACAATTTCGCCAGGATAGCCTGGATTCTGTTAATTTTTCGATAAGAGTAAAAGATTGGGCAGGAATAAGGTATTTCGATTTGGTTTATAAATATAATCAGGCACCAACTGATGATGAAGTCTTAGCAATGCCTATTCCGGTGATTACATCAACCGAATATATGTAACAATATAAAACTATTTATTAGTTCTATTTCTTATATGACTTTTTGATTTTCCAATGACCGACAGGACCCTGTGAAGAGTTCTGTCGGTTGATTTTTTGTTTAAATCCATAGAGTAGCGTATTATTTTAATACACTATTTTGCGTTAAATTACGTTTTGTAATTAGTAATTAGTAATT